>JAEYZS010000259.1 GCA_023427925.1 Pseudomonadota bacterium
CCAATAATTGATGCTTTCATATGCAGTCCTCATCTCAATTTAGAGAATAGATATTTTTAGTTTTAAGATCAAATGATAAGTGGACTTGTCAAAGACGTTTTGAATTGTCATTATCTTAAGACAGGCCCTAAATCAAAAAGGATAATAATATGACAAAATCTTTAAGAAAAGTTGCAATTCTCGGTGGTAAAAGAACTCCTTTTGTTCGTTCGATGGGGTCTTACAAAAGAACAACAAATCAGGAAATGTTAACGGAGGTTTTGAATCACCTCGTAAAAGACTATAAACTTGAGGGCAAAAAGCTTGGTGAAGTGGCAGCAGGTGCCCTCATCACCAATTCAGCTGACTGGAACCTCACTCGCGAATGTATCTTGGGCACAAAACTCCATCCCCACACACCAGGCTATAATGTTCAAAGAGCCTGTGGAACGAGCTTAGATACTTCCCTTCAAATCGCACTAAAGATTGCAACAGGACAGATCGATGTGGGCATCGCAGGAGGTTCTGATACGAATAGTGATGTCCCTGTTACCTTTGCACGCTCCTTTGCATGGAAAATGGTAGATTTGCGAACAGCAAAATCATTTTTCGAAAAATTGAAAATTATTTTCAGTCTTAGATGGAAGGATTTAAAACCCCATTTCCCTTCAGCCGGAGAGAAGCGCACAAAGCTCTCTATGGGTGAGCACTGTGAACTGATGGTCAAAGAATGGAAAATCTCTCGACAGGCTCAGGATGAATTGGCCTTTGTCAGTCATCAAAATGCTGCGAAGGCTTATAAGGACGGTTTTTTTGACGATATGGTTATTGCCTTTAAAGGCCTAAAGAGAGATGGGATCTTACGTGAAGACACGACACTTGAGAAACTCTCAAAACTTAGACCTGCCTTTGATAAATCTCCAGCCGGAACTCTAACTGCGGGTAATAGTACGCCGCTTACGGATGGTGCTGCGGCAGTTCTCATGTCCTCTGAAGAGTGGGCAAGAGAAAATGGTCACGAGATATTGGCTTATTTTGTGGATGCTCAAGTTGCAGCGTTGGATTTTGTTAATGGTGAAGGGCTTCTAATGGCTCCGACTGTCGCGGTTGGTGAGCTTTTAAAACGTAATAACCTTAAGCTTCAGGATTTTGACTACTATGAAATTCACGAAGCCTTTGCAGGGCAAGTTCTCTGTACCCTAAAGGCTTGGGAAGATCCTGCGTACTGCAAAAAATATTTAGGACTTGATCAACCATTGGGTTCTATTGATCGAACAAAAATGAACGTGAGAGGTGGAAGTGTAGCATTAGGACATCCATTTGCCGCAACAGGAGCTCGAATTCTTGCATCTGCAGCAAAGATATAAAAAGAAAAAGGCAGCGGCCGTGCCCTTATTTCTGTTTGTACTGCGGGTGGTATGGGAGTAGTGGCCATTGTCGAAAAGTGAGTGCACCAAAAAAACAACGTCGGATTCTTTTGAATTAGAATTTGATTATTACATAAAGGAGCCCCAAGGGGCTGCTGAAAGAGTCTTTTTGTTACTTCATGGTTTTTCCCAAAGAGGAGAGCGTTTGCTAAAGAAACTCTCAGGTGTGATTCCTTCAAATGCGGTCGCAATTTCTCCGAATGCTCCTTTTCCGGCTCCATTTAAAGTCGACAATGGATACCTTGAGGCCTATGCTTGGTACTTTTACCTGGCAAAAGAGAATCGATTTGTGATCCCACCGGGGCCGGCAGTTAAAGCACTCAAAAACTTAATTCAAAAGTTGGGTCTTGAGAAATTACCCGTGACCATTATAGGTTTTTCCCAGGGAGGGTATTTGGCTCCTGTTGTCGCAAAAGAGTTGCCTGTGGACTTTATTATTTCTGTTTCTGCCGACTACCTTCCAAAATACTACAGTAAAGATAGCAAGTTTAAACTCCACGCTATCCACGGCGCAAAAGATGAAGTTACTCCTTTAGAAACTTCTAAAAAGAATTTAGAGACTTTAAAGAGAGATTTTGGAATTGATGCAGACTTTCACGAACTTCCTAACACTCGTCACGAAGTCGATGATGAGGCCGTCAGAGTTATCGCACAGATTTTAAAGTAGTTTTTGTTTGCCTAACATATATAAGAAGAATAGACCTAATACACCATGAAAATCATATTATTAGTTCTATTGTTATTTTCTGTAAGAACTTTTGCCATAGGCCAAATAGAAGGGCTTGATATTATTTCTCAAACTCATCAGACAGTTAACTTCTTGAAGCCAAAAGACGGCATTCAAGGAACGGTCTTAATCTTTTTGTCTCCTTTATGTCCTTGCTCTGACTCGCATACGGAAACCATCAAAAATCTTGTTTCTAAATATAAAGATTTTCGATTTGTCGGAGTTTTCTCAGGTGATGAGACAGGCGAGTTTCGTGAATACTTCAAAATGAAAGACTTTAATATTCCAATTTTTAAAGATAATAAATATGCCTTTGCAGATGAGCTGGGAGCTTTAGCTACGCCACATGCTTTTGTTATCAATAACAAAGGAGATGTTATTTATAAAGGTGGAGTGACATCGAGTAGTAAGGCCACAAAAAATTCTGAGCAATGGTTGGCAAGTGCTTTAGATCAAGCGCGAGCTAAAAAACAAATCAGTCCTTCAGAAACGCGAGTTCTGGGGTGTCCGATTCGAGATTAGGAGGAGTGATGAAAGGCTTTATGCTGATGTCAGCATTGATGTTTAGTTCTTTAGTTGCGTGTGCAAATCCAGACTATGTTTCAAATGTGAAGAAAGAAAACATTACGGAAGGGTGCACGGTCCGATTTAATAAACTAGAAACTTGCGGGCTAATCGAATGGATCAATGCTCCTGCAAAAAAGCAAGACTCTAATTTTATGTTCGTTCTAGATGGGGCATTAGAAAAATTTTCCCATGCCACACTTGAAGTCGAGCTTTGGATGCCGTCCATGGGACATGGAAGTGCGCCAACAGTTGTTCGCAAAATCAACGCTTCGACATTTGATGTGTCCAATGTGCATTTTATAATGGGTGGAGATTGGGAAATTCGTTTTACTCTCAAAGAGGGAGCGCTCGTTTTAGATGAAGCGATCTTTTCAATCGATATCTAGATGATTTTTTGGATATTAAGCCTTTACATGACCTCATCTCTTCACGCGGCAAGTTGTTGCGGTGGAGGGGCGAGTACAACCTCGCTCATTACCAACAATGATAAATCTCAATTTACGACTTCCTTACTCTATTCCTCAGTACAAGCAACGGCAAGGACTGATGGAAAATGGCAAAAATTTGAAGGCGAGAAAATCAAAGAAATTTTAACTCTTGAAGGGGTATCCATTCTATCTGACCGTACTCAGATCGGAGTGAGCGCTCCATTTCAGAGGAATTCATATGAATTCGGTTCAGAGCGTGTTGATGGATCGGGAATCGGTGATGTGAAGGTCAGTTTTGGTTACGAAGCTATACCTGAATGGACTTTCTCACGATATCGTCCTAAAGTTTATGTCTACACTCAATTGCAATTACCTACCGGACGCTCCATTTACGATACACAAAGTCTTGAAGCAGTAGACTCCACCGGGATGGGGTTGTGGGGCATGGGTATCGGATCGATTGCCTTAAAAAGCATCAAAAAATGGGACTTTCTTGGAAGTTTGTTTATTCAAAAGCTTTTGGATCGGGACTTTAATGGAACCCACATTAAGCCGGGTGAAGTTTATCAAGCAAGTTTAGGTGCTGGTTTCAATCTGAAGGATTGGAGAATCGGCACTCAAGTGATGGCATATTTGCAGGACTCGGGGGAGACATCAGGTTCAGTTTCTTCGAAAATTCCCATCGAGCGATATGTGTCTTCGACTCTTCTAGCAAGTTATATGGTGAGGGATGATCTTTCTGTAACGGCGAGTTATTCTGATCAAACTCTTGTCGGAAAACCCATCAATACTCAGTTAACCCGAGGTGTTTTCTTAAGTCTGCAAAAACGCTGGGAAAGATAGTTGATTTCCTCTCTATTTTCGTCATAAATTCTCATGATACATCAGCTGCTCTGGCAGCTAAAAATTCAATTATAGTCTTTCATTGGAGAAGTTATGGCGAAGGAAATCTACGCAAACCAAGCGGTCAATAGTGAAAAAGTAAAAACGATTCTAAGCTGGTATGGAGCTGATAACCCGGGTGTCTTATCAAACCTTTCAAAAATTTTAAATCATGGTAGAATCGGTGGGACTGGTAAATTGGTTATCTTGCCAGTGGATCAAGGATTTGAACACGGACCGGCTAGAAGTTTTGCCAAAAACTCATCGGGCTACAATCCCCACTATCATTTTGAATTGGCCATCGAATCAGGTTGTAACGCTTACGCTGCTCCACTTGGATTCATTGAGGCAGGGGCAAGAGAATATGCAGGCGAAGTTCCTACGATTTTAAAAGTTAATAACTCAGATGTTCTATTTGATGTGAAGTCTCCGATTTCAGCATTAACGTCTTCTGTAGATGACGCTTTGAGATTGGGATGCGCAGGGATTGGATTTACAATTTATCCAGGTAGTGGCGAAAGAAAACAAATGTACGAAGAGATCGCTAGAATTGCGAACGAAGCAAAAAAAGCGGGTCTCGTCGTTGTTATTTGGTCTTATCCAAGAGGTCCAAACGTTTCAAAGGCTGGCGAGACAGGTATAGATGTTGTTGCGTATGCAGCTCAAATTGCAGCGCAACTTGGAGCCCACATCGTAAAAGTAAAACCTCCAACTGGCCATATTGAGCAAGCTGAAGCTAAAAAAGTTTTTGAAGAATTCAAAATCCCAATTTCAACTCAAGCAGAACAAGTCCAACACGTGGTTCAAAGTTGTTTTGATGGAAGACGAATCATTATCTTTAGCGGTGGAGCCGCAAAGGGCACCGACGCTGTCCTTGAAGAAGTAAGACAAATTGCAAAAGGTGGCGGATTTGGTTCAATTATGGGTAGAAATGCTTTCCAAAGACCAAAGGCCGAAGCGATTAAATTGATTAACGATGTTCAAGATATTTTTGTAGGTACCAAATAATGAGTGAGACTTCACAAGACAGAGAGAATCCATTAAGAGCAGAAAAAAGAAAAAAACTTGCTGAGTTAAAAGCCAAGGGTATTAATCCTTTTCCTTATACCTTTGAGAGAAACATTGATGCTTTAGGCGCTCGTAAAAAATATGAGAACCTGCAAAATGGTGAGGCTGCTAAAGAAGAAAAAGTGATGATGGCTGGTCGTATTATGACCAAGCGCCCGATGGGTAAGGCCGCATTTTTTACTTTCCAAGATCAAGAATCTACCTTTCAAGCTTACATTCGAGTGCAAGAACTTTCCGCTGAAGATGCAGCTGCTTGGGATTTGATCGATATCGGTGATATCGTAGGATTAACTGGTTTTGTGTTTAGGACGCAAAAAGGTGAGCTCTCTATCCACTGTGAAAAGTTTCAAATTCTAACTAAAACGATTGAACCTCTCCCAGATAAGTATCACGGATTGGTGGATACAGACCTTAGATATCGTTACCGTCATTTAGATTTGATAATGTCTCCTGAAACGAGAAAAGTGTTTCAAACACGTTCTAAGATCATTCAACTGATCAGAAAGTTTTTAGACGAACGCGGCTTTATGGAAGTCGAAACTCCGATCTTGCAACCTGTTTATGGTGGAGCCGCTGCTGAGCCATTTACAACTCACCACAATGCTCTTGATATGAAGCTCTACATGAAGATTTCACCTGAACTTTACCTCAAGCGTTTAATTGTAGGTGGATTTGATAAAGTCTATGATTTGAATAAGAACTTTAGAAATGAAGGGATAGATAGGTCTCACAACCCAGAGTTTTCAATGATCGAGTGGTATGAAGCTTACACAGACTACCACTATCAAATGAAGCAGTTTGAAGATCTCGTTTCGTATCTAGCAAAAGAAATCACTGGAAGCTATAAAGTTCAGTATCAAGGTAAAGAGATTGATTTTACAACTCCGTGGAAGAGGCTCACTGTTCACGATGCCATCAAAGAATATGGCGGATACGATGCGGACCCAATGTCCTCTCAAGAGCTCTTTGATGCTCTTAAAAAAC
>JAEYZS010000248.1 GCA_023427925.1 Pseudomonadota bacterium
GACTCCTTCCCTTCCATCCTTTGTAGTGTATCTTTCCCAAGGCTGGATCACGTGTGGGTGCGTACCAATAACTGCTGAGGCGCCTGCTTCAATCAACTTACGACCTAAATCCACGTTTTGTGCGTCAGGGTTATGAACATACTCAGTCCATCCCCAATGAGGTGTCACAATGACCGCATCAATTCGATTGCTTCTTGAGAGTCGATTTACAGTATTAAGAAGAGTATCTGAATCTTTGAAACAATCTAACACTTGCTTTTGTCTATCTGGAAGACCGTTTGTAGAAAACGTACACGCAATAAATGCAAGGTTCCAACCGCGCTTCTCTACAACTGTGTACCAAGGAGCCTCCGGTTCTTCTGAATGACGAGTTCCTGTAAACTTAAGTCCCACTTCCTTTAGCACTTCAACTGTTAGGTCCGCACCAAGACTTCCACGGTCAAGTGCATGATTATTCGCAGTCGAAACCACATCAAATCCAGAATCTCTTAAATCCATCGCAAGCTGAGGAGCAGCGTTAAAGAGCGGATGACCTGTGTAAACATTTTGAGACGCAAAATTGGCGGGATTAGAAATTAACTTTAGAGACTTCGACAAACCTTCGGCAAGCGGTGATTCCAAATTACCATAGACGACATCAGCCTTAAGCAATGTCGGCATTATCGGATCCCATAAAGGTTTAAAACTATTCGCACGGTTTGCTCTGTTTTGCACCGGCATATGCATCATGATATCGCCAACACCTGCGATAACAATTTTATCACTTGCAGATTCACAGGCACGACTAAATCGCATTTCATCAACTTTGAATTTAGAAGCGTCGACTCTGTTTTGAGCAAACGCTGTCGATGATAACAAAACTGAAACTGCAAAAATGAATTTATCCATGGAAGCCCTCAAAATAAGTGAAATAATTGAGGAATTATATCTTATTTTGGGTTCTCACTGAATGGGGAATGTAAAGATGATAGGATTGTTTAAAGTTCAGACACTAGAACAAGCTTTTCAAAATCTAGAGACAACTTAAAGCTTCACTGATCCTATCTAAGAAGTCGCCTTAAGATAAAATAATAGTGATGCGGCATAAGCTTACTATTTCTAGAGCCGCACATGAGCGATTTCCTTAGACAATACATCTTACCCGATAGCGTTTCGTACTCGTCAGAAAGCCCCATCATATGCCCAAGCTCATGTGCAATGGACACCGCACTCCAGTTGCGAGACCAATTCACACTGTATGGTCCGCGAGTTTTGTCTAAAATATTTAAAGAATAATGAGCTTTCTTAGGATCAGTCTCCACTTCAAATAAAAACTCAAATGGGAAGTCATAAGACGGACTTGAATCATTCCACATCGCTTGAGCTTCTTTAATCTTAAGTGCAAAATGTTCTAGGTCCTGACCTTTTGGATTTTTAAAATGAATTCTAACATGAAAAACTCTATGACCACTTTCCCTCAAAAGAACATCGTACTTATATGACATTGGCCAAAATCCAACATATGTTATGGAACCAGATTGATGCCCCGGAGGTTTTAAACCTTGGTGATTGATCATATCTGGATGTGGAAAAAACGAATAGCTATCCTCTAAGTGAACAGAAAACGACTTCTTAGATTCACTTTCCTGAATTTTATACTCTTCTAGCATGATTAATTCATATAGCCATTGATACTTTTTAAAGTCCTTTAATGTAGACATCTCAGCGTCTGGACGAAATCTCTCCATTGTTCTTGCCAACTCCGGATCGTAATCAAACGGAACTTCATCTGCCGATAAACAATTACTAAAAAATAAAACCGCAAATAATAAAAGTATGCTCTTCATACAGGAAATTAGAAAAAACTCTCGGATCTGCGTCAACCCAAAAGATCATGCGCACAGAGTCGTCATTCCTAATTTAGCGATAGTTTCGATTAAAGACTATTGCTGATTCACACGACAGGACTTGAATTGAGAAGAAAAAACGACGTGACTTGAAGAGCAAGAGACAAACGTCGATCCCGCACGAGAAGAAAGTTCAAACTTTACTGGAATTTCAAAGTGACAATAGACCTGCAATTTCTTTTGGGATTCAAGATTAAATGAAACCTCGCAATCATATAAATTGTTGATAGCAACTCCACAGATTTTGGCTCCATCTCCTGCAGCTTCGAAGAGAACTAAGTTTTCAGCCCATACGAGTCTCTCAGCGATATCAAATTCCAAATCGACATATCGAACGTTCACGTTTTTAATATCGTCGACGACCGAATGAACCAGTATTCTATTACTTTTGATTTTACCGTCGGAGTATTTTTGGATGGTTTGACATTTCAATTCAGGATAGGAGACTCTTTGAACTGTTTTTCCCGGAATCGATGATGCACTGATTACTGTCTCGTCCGATGGAGTTCCTTGCTCTTCTTGTCTTGGTCCTTCAGTGACAACAGTTTTCTTTTCTGGAGCATCGTTACCGATCCATTCTTTAAATTTTGCTAGCTCAGCTTCTGTCAATTGCGGAGAGCCTGGTGGTGGCATCGTTTTTTGTACAATTGTACGCTGAAAAATCTGATCTCGTTTTCCGTGAGCTTCATTATAATTTGTCCAGTTGGGAATTCCACTACCCGATTTATGACAACTGCTACAGTACTTCCCAAATAGAGGTCGAATATCTTCCTGAAAAGTCGGGCCCGTTACAGTTTGAGTTTGTTGAGCTCCCGCGGTCTCAGTTGTAGACTGGTCCTCACCTGACTCTTCTTGGGGTGAAAGCTCCGGCATATGTGAACCTCTATCACATGACAGCAGAAAGAGAGCAAAAACTAAGTAAACTAATAATCTATTCGTCATTTTAATCTCGAATAGTAATCTGCAAGTTTTTCTATATCTTCGTCACTTAGCCCTAGAGATATGGGATTCATAATGGGATCAGGTCGCGTCCCTGATCGGTAGTTCTTTAATTGTAAAATTAGATATCCCTTCTTTTGTCCCGCTAAGTTGGGCCACAGATCATTATTACTGATCCCTTTTTCGCCGTGGCATGCAGTGCAAGTAATGACCAAATTCTCAACCGACTGCGCATAACTGAAATTTGATAATAGGAAAAATAGCAAAAAGTATTTCATAAAGTCCTCACAACCATAAATGGTAAAGTATGTAAGTGGCCGTGCCGACGGATCTTACATCCTCGGTCATCCCGGGTTTTTTGGAATATCCATTTTCAAATCTTGCCAATAAACTCGAATGTCCGTTTAAAAAATATTTAAAACCAAAACTGTGTCGTTTAAATTTGTCTGCGGAATACCGACTGTCTGGGATAAATTCTTCATAGCGATAAAGTGATGTGAATTTACGAGTGATATTCCAATCTAGCTCCAACAATAACGTTTCTGATCTGCTATCATCAATGGCGTCTTGATATGAGGAGAGTGAACCCGGGATAAAATTCGACATCTGAGAATTAATAGCATCGTTATTCCAGCCATGAGCCCATTGCATCTCTGCAATGAGGATGATTGGTAATTTATAAGTCGTAAGCTTTTCGATACTAAACATTGCATAGAGATTGTAAGCTTCGGGCTGAATGTTAACTGTTTGAGTTCCGTGTCTTGAGTAGCTCAAACCCGCCATCACCGGTCCTAAACGCGGCATGTATCGAGTAGATGCATACAGTGCCCAAGGTGAGTCATCCACCGCAGGCATATCTCCCTGTTTTCCGCTAGTTGCTGCAATATCATAATGAAAAGTATAGCTTGGAGTTCCACTCATCAAGAATCCCATCTCATAGTCACGAGTCGACGTAGGAACGCTGATTTTTGTAAATGCTCGATGCTCATCGGTAATTAAGCCAAAAGGAACGTTGAACCTTCCGAAGATGACATGCTCGATCCATTTATTTGAATTGTTTAGATTGTATCTAACATATGCATACCCTAATCCAGTCTCTAATCTTCCAAGCCCATAACTTGCGACAAAGTTCATTTCAGGAGGACTTTCTTTATCAAATTGAAAAGGTATGTTAACAGCAGGAGTGGTCGTCATAGTAAGTAACCCCTTTCGTGTCGAAGCATTTTTTGCTTGAAAGGCCTCGGCCCGATAATCGAGGTGAAACCATTCGGATTTTTCGGTGATTGGACTCAATTTATATCCGTGAGCGCCATAGAAAGTTCCTGCACGGTTTCTAAAACCGCCACCGACTGGACTTGTATGACAAGTCGAACAGTTTACAATGTTATTTCTTAAAGCATATTCAGGTCTTGCGTAGGAATCTTCAACAAAACCAAAAACTAATAACAAAATCCATTTCATCCCTAATGGAATAAAACGGCTTTAGTGAGATTAAAAGCTTTCGCCTCAATTGCGAAAAAAATAACTTATATCTTTGCGAAACAAAGGAATTTTTATAGTCATCGGTTTAGACTCTTCAATCAAAACTTCGGAAGGTTCCATTTATTTTTGATCGAAAAATAACGAATCAAGAAACAAATGATGATACCCAGCCAAGCGCCCACAGTGTTGTCGAGCTCAAAATAATGAAAAGTAGATACAATAGTAGCAGCAATTAAGGCAGCCGATCCGTATACTTCCTTTCTTAGCACAACAGGAATTCTACTGAGCAAAGTGTCTCTAATGATACCTCCACCAATTGCTGTGAGTACTCCTAATATAATTGCAACTTGATAGTTGCTGCCTAGATAGAGTGCTTTTTGGGAGCCTGCCACGGCAAACATTGAAAGCCCAGCAGCATCAAACATTAAGACAGGATATTTGATTTTAGCGATTTGATTATAGAAAAATAGAACTGTAAAGGTCGCAAACAATGGAATAGCTAAATACGGCCAATAACTAATTCCCACTGGAGGAAACACACCTAAACAGATATCTCTAACGATTCCCCCACCACAAGCCGTTAGAAACGCAATAATCGCAACACCAAATAAATCAAGCTCCCTTTCTTTGGCAGCCAGAGCTCCAGAGATTGCAAAACCCAAGGTTCCAAGTAGATCTAAAATCAAAAACAAAAATTCGGTGGTCATGATTTAAGTATGCGTGATTAAAGTGGCCTAATCAATTAAAGTTTCCTACATTAGGTAGCCCAAGAAAGATTTCGTGAATAGATGTAAAATTCGAGAGGATCAAACTAAAAGAGCGACATCTTCTCCAAGATATCGCTCTTTATTAGGTTAATTTTTTTTATATTCTTATTGCGCTAATCCTACATCGACTCTCATGACTCCTCGGCTTCCGAGTAATCCTGAAACTGCGTTCACTTCGATAC
>JAEYZS010000293.1 GCA_023427925.1 Pseudomonadota bacterium
AGTCCAATGATAGCCGCGTCCAAGAGCTGACATTTCACGAATCGCTGTTGGAGCAAATCTCGCTCCAGGACGATAGCTTACTCCACCATCAAATGGTGTTCCAAAAATACCGACATCATAATCCGCATCAATCGCAACGTGAGGCATTCTGAAAAATGTTTTAACTGCTGAAAATCTTGGGAATTCTCTTCCCGATAATTGCTTATATTCCATGCTTTGAATCTATCCCACCAATCTTGTTGAAACAATGAGTTTTTCGCTCTATAGAAATCCCATGAAGTCGAAAAAGGAATTATTAGATTGGTATGAGGCAAATAAGCGCGACTTGCCTTGGCGCAATACGCAGGATCCTTATAAAATTTGGATCTCCGAAGTCATGCTACAACAAACTACGGTGAAGGCCGTTATTCCGTATTACAACAAATTCTTAAAGCGCTTCCCTACGGTTCAAAGCCTTTCAAAAGCAAAAATCGACGACATTTATACTTATTGGGCAGGGTTGGGATATTACTCACGAGCCGACAACCTTCACAAGGCGGCAAAACTTTTCGCGCAAACAGGCTTTCCTAAAACTCATCAAGAGCTCTTAGAATACCCGGGCTTCGGGCCATACACTTCGCGTGCCGTCGCAAGCTTCGCATTCAGTGACAACACGGGTGTTCTTGATGGCAATGTGATTCGTTTTTTATCGCGCTTTCACGGCCTCGCACTACCGTGGTGGGAAAATTCAGCTCGCGCAAAACTTCAGTCAGTTGCCGACAATTGTGTGTCGAAGCTTGATGCCTCGCAAATGAATCAAGCGCTAATCGAAATTGGCGCAACCATTTGCACTCCAAAGTCACCGTCATGCATGCTTTGCCCTGTAAGAAAATCATGCATGGCCTATAGCAAAAACCTCCAAGAAAAATTACCTCTAAAAAAAGAAAGAAAGAAACTAGAAGTCTGGATTTGGGAAGCTGATATATTCATTCAAAAAAATAAAATTGCCTTTACAAAAAATGATTACGCTCCATTCTTGAGAGGGAAATCGATTTTCCCCGGGCGCGTTAAAAAGTCAAAAACTGCTCCAAAAATATTCAGTTACAAGCATAATATTACTCATCACGAGATTTATGTTAAACTGAACATTAGAAACAACACGAAAAACAACAAGGATGTTCAATGGATTACCAAAAAGCACATCGTAAAATTCAACCCCGCATCTCTCATTCAAAAAGCATTAAAGTATATTTAGTCCTCGCTTGCGCAGCTGTCACCATCTGTGGATTTGCCATTGGATGTTCTTCTGCTAAAAAGGATCAGGATATTGTTTACTTTGACTCTCTTGAGGGCGAAGTACACCTACTTACTCAAAAGGGAGAGAACTCGGAAATTTATTACTCTCCACTTTCAAATAAATTGATATTTATTCGCGACAATCCCGAAGAACACAAGACTCCTCAGATCTATGAAAAGAATCTGGTTTCTAAAACTGAAAAAAGAATTTCATTTAACCTAGGTCTCAATCACAATCCCCAATACCATCCTTTCAAATCTTGGATTATTTATTCGAGCACTTCGGATGAAATCATTGAAAAAATAAACGTGGCTCCAGCGATGAAAGAATTGGGACTTGCCGCAAAAGACAACCAAAGCGAGGATTCTCCTTATGAAATTTATATTTCGTCTGAAGATGGTTCCGATTTAAAAAGAATTACGCGCGAAAAAGGCTTTGATGGCCTCGCCACATTCTCTCGTGATGGCGAAAGAATTTTTTATGTCCGAAAAGAAAAGGGACAATCAAAGATCATCGAATTTAATCTCAAGACTGCTAGCAAGAAGACTCTTCTTTCTGAACGAGCAGACATTCTTTCCTTGAGTGTTTCAGAAAACCTTATCGCGTGGACTTACAAAAAAGCAGATGCTCAAGAAAGGTTAGTTGTTAAAAAATTAAAAGAGAACACCGTCGTCTTTGAGGGTTCGGAGAAATTTTTCTTTTCTTATGTAGAACTTCACCCTCGAGAGCAACGCCTCCTGGTGATTAGCAATCTGGAAAATATAAAAAACAAAGATGTCTATCAGATCGATATTGCGGAGAAATGCGCAACACGCTTTTCTTTCCATGCTGCAGAGGAGTCTCACCCCACCTTTGGTCCTGAAGGCAAATCTCTATTCTTTGTTTCAAACCGATCAAAAACAAATCAGATCTTTGCGACAATGATTCGCCCACAGCTTCCTTGCAAACCACTGCAATGAGAGACTAAAATAAGAGTATGAAGTTCGCTCTTACATTATTCATTGCACTTTGCACTTCGCAAGCTTATGGGATGAGAATTCCTGCTACTTTATCTAATGGACTTTATGTTTCCACTGAAGGCTTTGAGCTTCATCCACAGTCCACAAGCTGGGTACGCGCAACCGCTCCCTTTGAACTTAAAAATAAAATTGAAGCACTTTTTAGAATAAAAGGTAGCGATAGTTCTTCAAACACCACGTTTACAATTAGAGTCGACAAAGATACGCCTCACAAAACTCTAAAAGAATATTCTACGAAATGGTTAAAAAGTTACGGGCAATTCGGGCTTGAGGTTCTCGGTCATCAGTATTTTAGAAACTCAAACGATGCCGATGGATTTGTCATTGATATTTCAAATACGACATCCAAAAAGAAATTGCGCCAAGTGATCTTCTTTAGAAATTCTAAAGCCGTCATCCTGACATGCATGGACCAGGATGTGAACTTTAAAAGCGCGATTAAAAATTGCAACGACCTTGTTAAGACTTTCTCATGGCAAGAAGCCTCTCTCAAAAATCCCGAATCATTGATTCAATAATTTATTGTCCGCTGCACGCTTTCGCAGCTTCTAGTTTTTCTTTTGTCGTAGGATAACTTCCTGCTACATACTTGACGCATTCGACATCTGCGTGGACACAAGCTTTAGCCGCTTCGAACTTTTCTTTAGTAGTTGGATAATCTCCAGCAATATACTTCACACACTCCAAATCTCTGATGCCTTTGCATGCTTTGGCCGCCTCCACTCTTTCTTTTGTGGTTGGATAACTTACAGCGATATAATTCGCACATTCAGCGCCTTAGTTACCGGTGCATGTTAGTTGTG
>JAEYZS010000101.1 GCA_023427925.1 Pseudomonadota bacterium
ATTCTCTTCCAATTGTCTTGACCATTTTTCCAAATGTAATCGAATTCAAAAACAGATTTGCCCTGAAGCATTTTTACAATTTCAATATAACTAAATGGGCCATACTTGTTGTCCCACTTTAAAATATACCATTCTTGTAAACTATTAATATCTTTCACTGTCATATTTACCCTCAAACTTTTTTGAATGCATAATAGACAAAAATGAATCTTCCTTGTTTTGACTAAAATGCGCGCACTTAATTATTCGGTGTAAACAATTCTCGACTTAAGTAAGCCGATGAAATTCTTGAAAAATTAATAAATACTATAAAAAGATTAGACAGTTTTTTTGAAATTCCAGACCTACGTAAACAGACTTTTGTCTTAACTCGGGACTCTTTTCCTCGAGCTCACGTTTTCTGTAAACTCCAAAAATGAAACAGAGCTTCGATGACACACGTGTGTGAGCTCTCTAAAAAAAAGAAAGCACACTCAAAAGTCAGAATGTTTTTATAAAATTACTTGATCGCTTCTCTAATGTACGCGGAAGCTGTATCCATCGCCCAAACAACGACGACGATCAGAAGCGCTAATGTTCCAACCTCATGCCACAGCGCCTGACCTTGATAATTCATGAGCATTGTACCAATACCACCACCGCCGACAAGACCGATGATCGTTGCCATTCTCACATTGATATCCCAACGATAAATCGTGTAGGAAATGTAAGGGAGAATAATCTGCGGGACAATTGCATACCAGATGATCTGCAAGCTATTTGCGCCAGTGGACTGAATTCCTTCAATTGGTCCCTCGCTCACACCTTCGATAAATTCTGAGTACTGTTTTGTTAATGATGCCACAGAGGTGATCATCAATGCCAACATACCTGCAAACGGACCAATACCAACCCAAACAGAGAAGATAATCGCCCAGATGAGAGGCTCAATTGAACGAACAATGTTATTTAAGATTCTAATAACCGAATAAACGACAAATCCTATCGGGCTTTTTCCCATGACGTTCTTAGCACAAATAAAACTTAGAATGAAGGCCACTGGAACTGCAATGACCGTAGACATAAATGCCATAAAGATGGTTTCAAAAATCGCCATTACACCCTGAGGCAAAATCGTAAAATTTGGTGTCAATAAGCTGGCAAAAATCCTACGGGCACCCTCAAGACCCTTAACATAAAATAAATCATCAAAACTAAACTGAGTAACTTTGATTGCTACTATAAAAGTAGCCCAAAAAAGAACATTGAGATGCCAGCCCCAAAAACTCTTAAACATTCCGGCCTTGTTACCACGAGCTTTTTTATGAGGAGGTTCAAAAATCAAAAGTCCTAACGTCTTTATTTTCGCTTTGTACAAAGCCATTGCAATAATAGCACCTACAACAAAACATGCCAATGCGATCAAACTTCCAGCTCCAAGATTTAGGAGCTGCTCTTCGGTAGGACTGATGACAATGACAACTGCCAGAGTTAAGAGATATCCAAAAGTAAAGATATCAAAAACTGAAGCCTTTATATTTTCTCGCATTTTATTCCCCTATAAGGATGTCTTAAACATTAGTTGATATGAACTTCTTTTGCGCCTTCGCCATAAATGGCTTCAAACCATTTATCATCGATATTCTTAGGATCTCCATCGTACATAACCTCTCCACCTTTGAGCGCGATCACGCGAGTTGCGTATCTTCGCACTAAGCTCAGGAAGTGAAGATTACAAATGATCGTAATCCCAAGTTCTTTGTTCACCTTTTCAAGATAATCCATGACTGTATGGCATGTGGCGGGATCAAGTGAGGCGACCGGCTCATCCGCCAACAAGACCTCGGGGTTTTGTGCTAGCGCTCTAGCAATAGCTACGCGCTGTTTTTGACCACCAGAAAGCTGGTCTGCTCTATAGTGAGCCTTGTCACCAATTCCAACAAGATTTAGAAATTTTTGAGCTACACTTCTATCTTCATCTGAGAAAAGGCCCAAAATACTCGAGAGCGTGCCCGTTTTATAAAGATTGCCAGTTAACACATTTCTTTCAACCGTGTGGCGATCGATCAAGTTAAAATGCTGAAAAATCATCGCCATTTTTTTGCGAAGTTCTCGAATTTCTACACTCTTACTTTGAACAATATTTTTACCGTTAAACATCACTTCACCAGAGGTTGGGTCGTGAAGGCGATTCAAACATCTCAGCAGTGTAGACTTCCCAGAACCGCTGAGACCGATGATCACTAAGAATTCACCTTTTTTTACGTCGAAGGAGACGCCTTTAAGAGCCTGCACTCCGTTGGGATAGGTTTTGACCAAGTTCTTTATCGAAAGAATTTTTTCCGACATTTCTGTATTTCCTTTTCGTTATTTAGTGACCAATTCGGAAGCGTTTTGTCCGAGAGACTTTAAGATTTCTCTCACTGAATCGTAATCCTTATCTGTGCTCTTTTGAAAATCAGTTACCCCATAGAGGTCATGAAATGCTTTTTTTCCTTCAGGAGTTTTAATAAATTCAATAAGCGCATCTTGAATTGTAGTTTTCATTTCCTGAGGTAAATCTTTTCTAAAGACAATCGGATCATTAGGAATGTCGTTAGTAAGTTCAATGATTTTGATCTTTTCTTCAACGTCAGGGAATTGAGTTTTAACGAGCCTTCTTGCATCTTGAATCACACCTTTTTCAGGCGGAGTATAGAACGTCGCTCCGGCATCCACTTGGCCTTGATAGATCATAGTGATGACGTTGTCGTGTTTTTTTGCAAAAACTGTTGATGAAGGTTTAATTCCTTTATCCATTAGGAACTTGGCTGGAAGCAAGTAACC
>JAEYZS010000289.1 GCA_023427925.1 Pseudomonadota bacterium
TAATAGCTCTCTCAAAGAATATACCCAGCAAGACAAAAAAACCAAACTCCGACCATACGACGAGATTATGGTGTGAATTCAAAGCCTAAAAAGGTCTTTACGACGAAGGCCGAACATATAAATAAAAACGCAATCAAAAAACTAACTTGGCTCTTACGATTCATATTCATTACCTCCAGCGCGCCGATTCAATTACACGTTGAGTGAGAAACACAAAAAACACAATCATACTTAACAAGAACACAAATCCCGAAACGGCAACTGAGCCCTGGATAAATTGTGTTAAATGCTGTGAAATAGAAACGTGGTTAATTACATCTCTTACGAGTGGACTTTCACTTGTCTGTGAACTCCAAACAATAAAAATGCAGAATAAGTTCAACACGACAGCAATGACGTACGAAACAATCACCGAAGTTGAAATTGAGGAACTAAATAACCCAATAGCGACATACACAGCTGCGACCAAAAACATTCCCGCATAACTTGAAAGAAGCATAGGCCAATCCAAGGAAGCTGAAATATTGAGGCTGAGTGGATATAAGGATGAAACCAAAAGCAGCGAGAAGACCAAAAACAGCGCTCCACCCAGCTTGCCCATCACGATTTCAAAGGACGTGATTGGACTTGTTAAAAGCAGATCCATCGTTCTTGTTTTTCTTTCTTCAGCAAAGGAGAATGATGTCATGGCTGGGATAAAGAGCAACAACATAAAATGCATTAAGTAAATCAGCTGCGAAACAAATCCAGTATGAAGATTAATTCCGTTTTCGGCGCCAGGCATTGCCGGCATTTGCGATCTGATTTTTAGCATTACAACCGTTTGATAGGAAACAAAACTAATTAATAGCGTAAATAAAAATAAAATAATATAAAAACCTGGCCCCTTTAAATTGGAGCGAATTTCTTTTTTTGCAATCACCATTGACGTGTTCATATTTTTCCTCGCTCTCTACTATGCATTACTAGATGTTAACTTAATAAAGATTTCTTCTAAATTGCCCTCAAGGTGTCTCAACTCTGTGAGTCCTGCGTGGATTTGGATTGTGACTTGAGCAATTCTTTCCATAATCACATCATCAGGCTCGGTCGTATCTATGATGAGACTGCCTTCACCTTTTTCCTGAATCTCAAGAACTCCATTTAGGCTTTTTAGTTGGCTTTTTAGAGACTCTGAAGGATTTTTCACTTTGAGCAATATTTGGTGCGATCCTCTCATCTTTCGATTCAACCCCTCAAGAGTATCTTCAGCCACAATCTTACCCTTGTTAATAATAATGATTCTCTTACAAGTCGCTTGAACTTCTGGAAGAATGTGAGTCGAGAGAATCACAGTGTGATCACCTGACAGCGTTTGAATTAACGTTCTGATTTCTGCCACCTGCTTAGGATCTAGGCCGACCGTTGGTTCGTCCAGAATTAAAATCTCTGGTTCAGAGACAATTGCTTCCGCAATTCCTACTCTCTGTTTGAAACCTTTAGAAAGGTTTCCTATAAGTCTTTTTTGGACTTCACCAAGATAAGTTTTTTCGATTGCTCGTTGAACTTTTTTTGAAAGCTCAGCTTTAGGAACTTGTTTCAGTTGCGCAACGTAAGTAAGATAGTCATTGACCTGCATATCTAAATAGACAGGCGGAATTTCTGGCAAGTATCCAATCTTTTTTTTCACTTCGATTGGGTTTTCAAACACATCATAACCTGCAACTTTCACAAGTCCACTTGTGGGAGCCATATAACCAGTGATGATCTTCATGGTTGTAGATTTTCCCGCACCGTTTGGTCCCAAAAAACCAACAACCTCACCTTTATTAACTTTAAAGTTGAGATTTTCTATGGCTCTAATGGATCCGTAGGACTTGGTGAGATTTTTAATTTCAATCATGGTTTTTCACCTCTCAAAAAAGATCTTAAGTAACTGATTTGACTATTTAAAATTCTCTAGGGGATAGCCTTTGCTGTCAATATTTTGAAACCATCAAAATGCAAGACCGCGTCACTATTTTAGTGGCATCCGCGCTTTAATAACTCGCTCGTTAGAGTAGATCACACGACCTAGTTTATCGCCTTTAATGGGCTTTACAAACCGGCATTCCACAACCAGCGCCTCAAAAGAATCTCCCGGGCTTAAAAAGTGCGCACTTTTTCTAGATTTTGATGCAACAAAAACGGCCGCGGTGCGAAGATCCTCATCTGACACATCGAGGTTCCTTGATCTACGGATGATTCCATGAGCACCAGGATAGTCTTTGATATGAAGCCAATAATCCCAACTTTGGGCAAAACGAAGAATATTTAAGTTTTCTTGAGCATTCTTTCCTACAAAGACTTCCACTTTCTCATTGAGCTGGAATCGATAACCTTTCCATCCATCATTTTTTTTATTTTTAGCTTGAGCCTGAGGCCTGATGAAATCTTGCGCATCCTTTGCTTTTGCCTCTGAAATCTCCCTTTCAAGAATTGCGATTCTCACTAAGGTCCCTGAGATCTTTTCCTGATTCTTTTTTGCTTTTTGGAAGCAGTTTTGAAGGTTATGAGAAAAACTTTTTTGAGTGTCGATTTTATCTTTATACTTATCAGGAACATCTAAGGATTGATTTTCTTTTAGCCACCCACCGAGCTCTTTCCATACATCATTTGTTAGCTGGTCTAGATGTACTCTCATTTTAGCAAGACTTGATTCTTTTTTTTGAATCTCTTTTAAACGGAGGGCTTCAGGATCTTTTGATTTTGTTTTATGCTCGTCTTGAGCGGCCCATTCTTTTGTAATCGTCAATAGATCTCTCGGATTCTCTATTTCTGTAACGCTATCTTGTGGCTTTATTTCTTTGACCTTATCAAAAGAAATTTTTTTTCTCTCTGACTGAATGATGACGTTTGTCCCATGTGGAAAAAGTCGAACTTCAATTTTCACTGGATCGTCATAGCCAAAGTAAAATTCAATTACCCGTCCAAGATCATCTTGATGCACTATTTGGGACAAGCGCTTGCCCTCAGCATGAGCCTTGGCAAATAAAATAAGTGGTGAAGTTTTTAATAGTTTTATAACCGATGGGATTCTATCAAAAAGAAGTATACAAGGCTTAACCGGCGTAAGATCAAACCACAAATACCGTGATTGATCTTTTTGTCTTAGCTCGAATCCTATTCCACTATTTGACGCAAAAAATTTCTGTAACTTTGAATCCAAAAAAGATTCAAGTTCCTTCGAAATATTCTTTATTTCGGACGTATGAAGCTGCTTCACAACTCCACTATTAGAAGTCTTTTTTTATGGTGTGGCAACACCTACTTGTTCAATTTTTTCTACAATTCGTAACAATTCTCTCAACGCAACAACATCCTCCTTTTCCATATGGAATCGCTTAGCCGCAACATAGCTTTCCAAATAATCGGATGCTTTGGACAAATGTGGCGCTTCAACCTCAGGATCTAACCGTAGCGCTACTGCCCTGTGGCCTATTCTAAGAACTCTAAATAGAGGTTGAAAATTCGAATCCACTTTTGAAATCTGAATACGTTTAACAAGTTGCTCTTTAACAGAGACGTCTGCAATTAGCGATGCGTATAACTTCATTAGACGTGGTGAATCTGCAACTTGTTTAACAATCGCTCCATGAATCTTCTGCCATTTCGACTGTTTTATATAATTTTTCGAAAACTTAATATGCTTATGTATTTCTTCGATCCTACGAGCTGCTGCACTCAAACTTTCTAAGTATAAAAAATGTATACCTTGGCTTTCTGCTAAAACGATTTCAGATGCAGTAGGCTTTTGAGAAATTGGAATAAGGAGATGATCTTGACGATGACGCCCAAAGTAGGCGTCATTCTTTAGACTAGAAAAATCCCGAGATAATGTGGCAAATAAAAATGCACTTCCAGTATCTTCAAAGTAGACTGATTTTGATCCTTCTAACATTTTTAGATTTCTGAATACTGACCCACTCCGTATTGCTTCTTCTGGAGACTTTAAAATTACTTGTGT
Source organism: Pseudomonadota bacterium (assembly GCA_023427925.1). Classification (GTDB taxonomy): domain Bacteria; phylum Bdellovibrionota; class Bdellovibrionia; order Bdellovibrionales; family JAEYZS01; genus JAEYZS01. Next base: position 3,986 of record JAEYZS010000289.1, read on the forward strand.
AACGTCATAAAGAACAATTGATTTTAAAAAATGATTCATGGCCCATTCATAAGTGACTTCATTACGAGTGATGTGCTCATTCGCTTCCGCAACAAGTCTTTCATAGGACCGCTTAACTTGTTCAGCCAGTTTTACTTTGTGTATACTGTTTCTCTGTAACAGCAATGCCACAGCTTCAACATAAGGTATTTCAAGTCGTTTTAGCAGTTGAGAAATTTCCAACGATAGAACCGGGCTGTGATCTTTTGATAAATTAGAGAATCTTAACGCATCTATTGACTGGGGATCCAGGATAGATGTTTTTCTTTGAACTTCTTTATGGGGCTCAAACAACGATAGGCAGCTCAGGCTAGCATTAGCTAACGAGTATTTAAGCATCAGCGGCAATATAATTATTCCAATATGAAGACCAAAATTGCTGCGTTTAAACATGTTCTATCCTTAATAACTCATATAGTGAGTTATAACCACAACCACAATATTGATCAGCAAACGGCAAGCCAGAGCCGCAATCAATGTATTGAAAATAAGGTTTGAACAGAGCCAAAAATTGGATCACGATATTTATTATGAAAAGAGACATCCTAAAGACTATAGACCATGTTATAAGAACGTCGCAGCAACGTTATAAAAGCCTAGATGAGTTTGCAGAAGAAGTTCTAACTGAATATATTCTATCCTTGGGGCAAGACTCTTACGCTATTGATACCGCTAATAGTGCAGAGGTTAAAGAAGAAATTTTATTAGAGATCAAAGAAATCACCCAAAAAAAAATCTATGGGTTTTACGATATAAACGAATATAAGGAGTTTTTAACAAAACAAGACTCCTAATAGGAGCAGTTATGTTAAACTTGATTTTTGTTGTGATTTTTGGTCGCCAGAATCATCGGTCCGCTCTGACTGATTTCTTCCCAAGATCCCGTAGTCATCTAATAGCTTGATATTCACTAGGTCATCGTCGAGATCAAACCCTAAACGTAAAAACTTTTCGTCATTTCTTATTAGTTTAGCGCTTCCTGTGTCTCCCGTACTACTCACGACGAACGACGCTTCGGACATTCCTTGCTCTTGATATATGTAAGGTTCAAGTTGAATTTCTAACCTTTCGCTTTTGGTGCTAGACTTTTTAATGAGCAGGATTCGAACATCTATTAATTTAGTAGAAGCATCATACAATGCAAGAATTTGACCAAAGGATTTATTGTTAAGCTTAGAAGATATAATGTTTGCATTTTTAGCATCCAGCTTAGCAATAACGAAAGCTCTAATAGAGGTAAGCTTCTTTGAGCTATGTAAGGTTTTATCAATACGAATTTGGATCTGGCAATTTCCCACACAAATACTCTTTGACTCTCCACTCGGTGTTTGTGCCTTTCTCACCTCACCGACTGTCATTGCATCTTCAAGATCAATGTCTTTTAATGCTGACAAATCTTTTTGTGGCTCAACTTGCGGTTTAGAATCCGTCTGATCAGATGTACCTGCCTTTTGCAAGGTTACCTGTAAACCATCTTTGCTGGCAGGCTGCTGTTTTATGGTGGTGCCAAAGCTTCTATTTACTACAGCGATAATATCTGGGACTTGTAGGTCTTGTTTTTTTACAAGGTCCTCAACCATCTTTTTTAAAGATTCATCAGAAGAGGCTTTTTCCATTTGCTCTAGAGTCTTTTGATTGCTCTGCCCACCGTTTCGCAGCTTCAAGCTTTTCTTTCCATCACTACAGGCCATAACAAAGGCCGCTATTAACATTGAAAGTATTAGAATAATTTGTTTCATGATTCACCTTGTGTTTCTACTTCGAATTCTGATTCTTGTTCCATGTCTTCAATCTCAACTTCTGATTTGACAGGAGTAAGCTTCATATTGAGTAAATTGAGGTTCAACTTTTGGCTGAGCTGTTTTCCTGCTTGCGCAACCTTTAATTCCATATCTACCCTGCGCTTGTCAGATCCCAACATGTCTTTTGTCACTTTTACTTCATTTAACTTCAAGTTCCTAAGCTTTTTGCTTAAGTTATCGATAATTTTAAATTTGGCATTATCATCAATGGTTCCATCTGCCACGAGCGTATTATTGTGATAAAAAACGCCCTTTGAACTTACAGTTTTCTTTGTCGTTCCGTCCATAAGAACAACAAGATCGATTCTCAGATCTGACATGTCATGCTCTAGTGTCGAGGAATCCTTTGATTCTTGGAGAGTGGGTTTAATTTTTTGAAATACATATAAATTTAAAATATGGGATGAACTACCAAAAGGGTTCGGAAGCGAATAACGAGTAAACTCCTCATACTCTTCAATTTTATTGAGTTCTGCTTTCTTCTTCTCACCGTTTACATTTTGAATGGTGAGCTCTAGTTGCCCATTTGCAGTTTGAATAAGATCAAAGGTAGAAATGAAGGTTTGAAGGGATTTTTTGTTTATAGGACTCGTCTTTTTGGACATATTTGTATTAGGTTTTTCTTTGGGTTTTGCATGGACCCCAAGCACAAAAGAGAATATTAAAATAAAAGCTAATGCCGAATATTTCATAAATCAGAGTCATCTTTTGCAAATCTAATACCTATAGTACGGCGTCTACCCTATAACGCTAATTGATTTAGACTTAAACTGGATAAATAGAAGGGCCAAAAATTGGCACTTGTCGACGATTTTAGGCAATTCTCGCTTCAAGTTGACGCTGAGCTGGCCTTAAATTGATTCTTAGGATTGTTAAGAAAGGCCCATGCTTTGCTTTAATTGCACTTGATACCCGTAGGAGGTTTCATGAAAAGGTCTATTAATACTGAAAACTATGTTGTGGTTTTAGCCGTTGCTCTAGCCTTGTCCTTACTTGCAACAGCCTGCGGACCTGGTCAAATGAAAACAAAGCTTTCAGATGTTGGAATAAAGACAAAACCCGCAGACCAAAAAACGGACTCAGAAACGACTTCGACAGAAATCAATACTGAAGATGAAATCATTAAAGCCGTTCAAGAAGATCAAGCTTCTACAGTCCAAACAGCACCTATTAAAGAAGGATCAAAAGAAAGCCTTTCCAAAAGAATCAGACGAATTCTTGTAGAGGAAACAGCGGTTGAAGGT
>JAEYZS010000225.1 GCA_023427925.1 Pseudomonadota bacterium
GTCAAGAACTCGTGGGCCGGTCGCATTTTTGCCCTTCCAAACTCTTCTTTTGAAATTGGATTTTTTTGTCTTTCGACAAGGTCGGCAATCCTTTCAATCAATATAATTTTTTGGGCGAGAGAGCTTAAAGTTCCATTGGCGTTTATTAGGTTATGCTTCCTCAAAACTTCAATGTCGTTGTGACTTGCATACTTGTTGAGTTCGTGAATAAGAAGGTCCATTTCAGAGTTTTTCTGCTTTCCAAAGTTTGCGTATAGCCTTTCCAAAAATGTGAGCCTGTTTTGATATCCTAAATTTCTCAAATGATCTAAAGAATCCAGCTTTTCAAAGTCATGGATAAGTAGTTTCTCTCTAAGAATGTGTACAGGGACGTCTGAAAACAAGGTATCCCTATGTTTTTGGTATAAATACATTCCCAATCGATATACATTATGAATGTGACTTGTCGTATGTGTCCTAAAATCCTCAAGACTATGGACATAACGAATGTCTTCTTTACCCTTTAATGCAATTAACGAAAAAGATAAAAAAACCAGACATGTGTATAAAGATATATTTTTAAATGCACGCTTATTTGTTCTCATCCCCTAGGTTAGTAAAATAGCAATAAGTGTTCCCTTCATCTCAAAACAAGATTTCCTGCAACAATGTTGCAACATTTTGGATGCCTAAAAGAAGGAGCGCTGACAATTTACGCTGACACGAGCAAACTGTATACACATTGCTAGACTCAAATGGTTTGGCCTTGAGCATTTTGGCCAGCTCAAAACTAAAATAAGCCTTTGTAATCACTTGGTATCGAGATGGCATTTATAACTAGGTAGAGGAGTGATTTATGAAAGGTTTAGTAATTATAACGATAGCTTTATTTGGGGTTACATCAAACGCATCTGACTTAGTTAAAAGAGTTGGATATTTAACGAAATCCGAAGAAAAAAGTTTTGTCGATCATACTATGCAATATAAGATTTCAAGTCCGCTTGAGATCCTATCAGGAGTTCGTGGGGCTTTAAAAAGTAAAGGCCCGATAACAATCATTGATACGACTTTCACTGATAAACAAAGACTTTCTATTTCTATTTCACGAAAGCAAAAAAGCCCGACATTCTTGCAGGTCGAGCTTGAAAGAGCTCCGCAAGATCTTATCTCAAAAGTTGAGGCCATTGTAAGAACGAGCCCTTGGGTCCACTCGAAAGAAAGAATTTCCAAATTCAAAAATCAGCTGACTGAAACAATTTATGCAGGTAATAAGTACATTTTAAAAATCAATTTAACAAAATATGGTCAACAGCTAGATGTCGCACAAGCAGAATCAGTTAATGATTTTATCAATTCTATCACCCGAGCAAATGTTGAAGATAGATTCGCTGTTGAATCATCCGAAGAAGCGGGTCAGTCATGAAAAGTATCGCACTCTTATTAATTACACTATCAATAGTTTCTGATGCGGAAGCTGGAGGTAGCAAGTTTGCTCGAGGATTGTTCCAGAAACTTCCCGGAGTAAGGAAAGCGATCGATGTTCAAAATATAGATCGCAGCTTTCTTAATGCAGTCGGTTCGACAAGAAAAGAGCTTCAAGAGGCGGCAATTCAAAGCGCACAAAGAGGAAAAGGAATCTTAGGCAACGGAGTTAGGTCAAGAGACATCTTAGAGGAATCACTCTTTGATGGTTCCGAGATCAGATTAAAGATTGTGTCATTTATGGGATTAAATGGAAAGCCAGAAACTCACCTGAGATTAGCAATAGACTCAGAGAATCCAAACATATTTAAAAATGCAGGTCGTGCTTTCGGAAAAACGGAAGAAGACTTTGTTGACGTAGGTTCACAAAAAGAGCTCGTTATTGAAATTGATGATTACAATAGATTTGAACTTGCTCCTCAAACTACAAAATTAGCTTCAGATATTGTTAGCGGGACTCTGCTCAATGCCGAGGTCATGCCATTTGAAGCCAAAAGAAGAATCCTGAGATAGGAGAAAAATATGAAAGTCATATTAGCAGCTTTATTTTTAATTCTTACTGCCGGTGAAGCTCATGCTCTTACGAAAGGTGCAAGAACTGCAGTCGAGTCTTTTTTAAGGCGAGGAACTCCAATCGTGTCAGAAATAGATGTAAGGCAATCATTAAGAAGGGCTCACTTGAAATCTAGATCTTCAGCAGAAATTTCTGAATTTGCTGAAGTATTCAATACAAAGGATAGTTTTCCGTGGCATTACGCTGCTCATCTTGGAGTCAATTCTGCGACGTCGAAATCAGCAGGTCGAAGTGTGGAGCTTCTTATTACTGCAAGAAATATTTCTAGCACTCAAATAAGACGGATCGAGCGTGAGGTAATGGATCCTGATTGGTCGATCATCGGCGGCTTTAAAGTTTCAAGTGTCGGATTTGAAAAAGAAGGAAACAGAATCCATGTGTTGATAAAAATGGATAGAATTTCACAGGATAATCTCGATCATTTAAGAGGAATTCATAGAATCATCGAACAGACATTAAAAATCACCGGTGATGTCAGGCAGTCAGTGGATTCTAAACTTCTAACAAGAAACCCTGTCCAACCGAGACAGTCTTTAAGAGCGAGACAATAGTGAAATCCATTGTAATGATAACTTTCATTATGGTTCTCTTTTTAGCTTCAAGTGAAGCCAGATCTAGTTCCGTGGTGTTGGAGTCTAGTAGGCGTATTTCACGAGTGATAAGGCTCGGCCCTCAGGTCAATGCAGATGTATTACTAAAAAAATTTAATATTGGAATTAAAAAGACTCAAAAAGACGCATTGGAAAAATTAAGAAGAGAAAGAGGCTGGGGCGATGGCTATGTCAGGTCATTTGCTCCTGTCTTAAAAGATTTTAAACTTCCAAATGGCACAGATTTCAATATCCACGTGCTTACCGAAATTAAAAAATCCTCTCGAGTCGGATATTACACTAGTCAAACAACTGGAATATCAATTTCATCTAACACGGATAATGCTACATTTTTAAAAATTCTCGAAACCATGGGTGCTGAGAAAAGGACTATTCATTCAGTAACAAGAGATGGCGTAACGACCAGAACAGTGAACATTCCAGTAAGAAATGATTATGATTTAACAATAACTCGTATACGCCTTATCGACCTTGTAAAGAAACTCAATAATAGTGAAATAGGTGTTGATCTAGGCGATGCGGCGACCCGAACTCGTGTGCCCAATCGAACATCGGCGAGAAGGTAGGATATGATCAAAACAGGTTTTGTCGTTATAATATTAACTCTGTCAGCTCAAATTGCGCATGCGAGCGTTTTAGACAAATTGGTGCGACTATTCTTTAGGTCATCGGCATCGACGGAAGAAATGTTGCCAACGGTTCGAGTTTTAAAGAAAAAATTTGCAACCGGTTACTACTCAACAAGAGTCCGCGTAAACCAAGCCGCAAAGACTAATCCTAACCAAAACATTTCGGATTATGAATCTCTGGCAAATATTATCGTTGGTGAGAAAAATGTAACTGTGACAGTAGTTACTCGAAAGTTTTCAAATAGTCCGGGGATTTATTCTGTGATTCATGTGGTGACTGATACGAAATCAGAAGAATTAATCGAAGTTATCATGTCAACTCTTGGTAAAGGACTAAACCCTTCTCAAAAGAAATTCGAACGTATTACCCGGATAGAAATTGCAATTAATGAACGGAGCGCTCCTTTTATACCGAGAAATTTGGAATTGTTTTACAAAGGAATGGAAAATCATTTGATACGAACACTACCTAATGCAGGAAGACCTCGATGAAAAATATTTGGTTAATCATATTCTGTTTGTTTGTTTCTGTAAATAGCGAAGCGAAAACTCGTGTGGTGAAAGATGTGTTTGGAAAACTGACAAAAGCAGAGCGAATCACGCCGCACAATCTAAGAAATAGCATGGAAGAAGCCGCTGATCATCTGCAAGATCCTTCTTTGATTTCAAAGCTTTTTTCAAAACAATCTGTAGAGATTTTTTCAGATCGCTTTGTTGATGGAGCAAGATTAAAATTCTCGTTATACAAAAGGAAATCGCGTATAAAGGTCTTTCACCGTGAGCAAAGCGAAAATATGTATCTAAGAGTTGAGCTTGATGGAATTGATTACCACTATGCAGGGCAGCTGAGAGAGGCGTTGCCTAATTCGGTTTACTACGATGAAATCATAGATGGTGTTCAAGTTACGGTAGTGGAATCTGATATACTTAAAAACGTAAAGAGCATCGAAGATGAGCGTTTTAGACTCAGTCTTTCTAGCTCTGTTCTTTATGATTTTTACAAAATTTTGGCCAAGCGCCACGGTTCTATTCCGGAAGTGGCAGATGCCCTGAAGACCAGACCAAAATCTCGTCCAATAGTACCTCGACCTGTTTTGGTCAATGGTCAATAGTCTAATCTATACTTTAATTTTTAAACACTATACTTAGATATTTCCTTTGGATTTCCGAAAAGATATCGATGTTCTATCTAGTTGTATTTTTAATTTTTCAGATACTTCCAGCTGAGGCCTCAGGTCTTTCAAAATACAACCCATTTTGTCCAGGGAATGGTGCGCGGTGGGCAAATAACTTGCTTATGTCTGTGTCAGAATCCGAGGTGCATCCCTATAGAGAAATTTGTGAGCCTATAGATTATGAAAATAAAATCATCTTAAGCGCGAAATCAAATTCTGAAAATATGAATTTCAATATTTATATTAAAAACTTACCTGAAAAAACTCCGGGAGGCTCGTCCATCAGGGAGTTTTTTGCAGATTTGAGAGCGAATATCAAAGCAAAGATTTCAAAGGAGCGAGCAAAGGTAAAGGAAGCCTTAAAGTGTATTGAAACCAAAAGTATGGATGAGTGTATCTTGGTACCCAGAGAAACGTTTTTGATCTATGAAAAAGATGAAGATTGGGATTACAAATTCTCGGATGTAATTCGCGATGCACGCTATAGTCTAATAATGGCTTCACGTCCTACGAGCTCCCTTGGGAAGCTTCGAGACGTTCCTGGACGACTTAACACTTCGATGGATAGCAAAGGTGTGTACAAAAAGATTCCATGGGCCGCTCCAAGTCGAGAAGAGATCGAAGATGCAACTAGAACACTGAATTCGCACTACCAATCCGCTCAAGAAATGATTTCTCCTGAGTATAGTCGAATTTCTGATTGGCGTACTGAATTGGAAAATAGGCAAGAGGAGCTGAAGCGAAGTTCTAAAAACAATTCGGAAGCTCAAGCTCGCCTTGATATGGAATTTGACCAACTTCGATTACAAGAAGCAAAGATGAGATCGTTTTACAATCCTAACAATACGAAGCATAGGACCGATATGAGAAGTTTGGTCAATGCAAAACGTCAGCTTCATCATAGTTTGTATGTGATGTTGATGGGATACCATCCAACTCTTCAATTTATTCAGAGTGAAAATCCGTCAAAGAGTGAGTTAAAGAACGCGCTCAATCAGACTTTAGCGGCATTAGATGAAGAGGAAAAAGAATTAGAAAAAAATACTTCGAGCTTAGATGCCGAAATGAATTTAGATTTAACAAACCTCATTCTTTATCGAGCAGAGGTTCAAGATGTCTTGTTAAAAAAAGACAAATACTGCGGACTTATACGAGATCTCGAGCAGTTGAGAAAAGCAAAGGATCTTGGTTTTGAAGCTTCGATTGCATTACCTCTGTTGGCGGCTTCAGTTCTTGCACCATATGCGGCAACTCCGATTCGAGCGGCGGCCCTAACACTTGCGGGTGTGGCGAATGCAGGCGGAAGTGTTGCAATCGGTCTTAAGAATCAACGTGAAATCGATCGATCAAGTTACCAAGTCGTAGCAAGGCTCAATAACCAAAACGAAGGTGAATATTTAAAGGATAGATTTACTCACCTCAATGATCTTGCCTTCGACAGAGATGTTGAATACGTCTTGGGGGTTGCGGGTGCCGGCCATTTGACGGCAGGAGCTGTATTCTCGAGGATAGGTGGTTTTTTAACGGCTAAAAGTTATAGAAGTATTGCAAGAAAATACCGTGACAGCTATATCGATCCTGATCTTTTCACGCGCCGCCCGTTGCGCCGCGCAGCCCCACCAAATCCATAGACAATCATATAACTTCTATGAATATAATTTTATGTCTTCAAAACATAAAATCGGGGAGGATTCTATGAAAATATTTTTCGTGGCGCTGGTTGTTTTGTTCGCGCAAACATCATTTGCAGCAAACGATTGTATCAGAACTCATGCAATCAGAAATTACACAGTAATTAATAACTCGACGTTGGAAATCCGAGCTGGGCGAGACACTTACATAATGGATGTAGGCTATTGTCATGAATTGCCATGGGCCCGCAGAATTGCATTTGAGTCTTTCAGCGGCTCTCGAGTGTGCAGAGGTGACAAATTGTTGGTGTTGGATTCGTTCTCAGACTACGTAAAGCAACGTTGCCACATCTTCAATATCAAAAAAAGGTGAGCCGCACCTTTTGTCTAGCGGCACGTCATTCGAAAGCAAAAGACAACACCCGAGAGGGCATTGTCTTTTGCTGAAGACGTGTGAACGAGTTAATTAGTATTGTCTGCGGCTTTGATAGTTGGAGTATCCACCGAAGCTGCTATTGTCGTTATCATTTTCGTCGTCGAAGTCATCGTTATATGACGAGAATTGTCTTCGAGATCCAGAACGAGAAGAATCACCAAATCGTGAAGGACTGCCGTATCTAGAAGAGGATTGGTTTCTGCGAGACCGTCCGACAGAATCGTTTTCCGATCGTCCAGAGCTACTGTCTTCGTAACCGCTGCCGTATCTAGTTCCGTAATCTTCGTAACCAGAGTCATTGTTCCCATATGAGGATGATCCATAGCGATTCATAGAGGATTCATTAGACTGTCTACCATATCGGCTCGATCGGCCACGTCTGTCTGAAGATCCTCTTGAGCCTCGTGAGGAAGTGTAATCTTCGTCGTCAAGGTTTCTTCTTTGACCTGAGCTTCGGCTTGAACTTTCCCATGATGGACCCGAGAAACCAGGTTGTGCATAGAGAGGGTTATCGTCGTCATCGGCGTAACTAAAGTTGGATTCTCTGTTATCCTCGAAATCATTATAGTCATCATAGTAGTCTCTTGACCTATTACGTTGCCTTCTACCTTCTCCGTAGTGTGCTCTGCGTGGAGTATTATAGTCGAAATCTTCATAAGACTGATGTCTATTGTTGGCCATATTTTTTCTCCTTTGGTTGATTAACAAATATTCCAAAGACTATAAATAGCAATGGCCATGCCCTCCTCTATTGATGATAAAAGCAACGTCATCGTATCATGGTTTTTTGTACCTCATTAATGGGTGAATATTCCTCAAAGTGGATTGAAGCAATTTTGCCACAGAGAAAGGGAAAAAGGTCTCAACACGATAGCTTAAATAAAAATTTTGCTTTTTCATCATGGTCTTGCTCTTGCTTCTTTATATCAATGTAAATTTTTACTAACTGTAAGTAAGGAGTGAAGATATGCAGGAAACCTATATTACCCCGATCACGGGAGATATTCCGAGAGACTTTTATAAGGAGGGAAGTAAGGTCAATTACATTGACGAAAACAAAAGTGATTACCTTAATAAAATTTTAAGAGGTGAGATCAGCGCAGTGGAAGCCTACGAGCAAGTGATTCCTAAGTTTACGGACGAGGGTGATAGATTTCGCCTTTCTGGCATTCGAAATGAGCATTCCCGCAACGTTGAGAAGCTCAGAGCATTGATTGAGAACACTCGCTTTGCTCCCGATGAAGACTCTGGAGTTTGGGGAACGTTTGTTTCTACATTGATGAGCTCAGCTTCTATAATCAGTAACACGGCAATTTTAAATGCGTTAATTGGTGGTGAAGAGCACGGTTTGACTCTCTATAGAAATACCGCGGATTTTTCACTCTCTGTTGAAGAGAAAAAAATTATTTTCGACGACATTATTCCAAGTCTAAATCGTCACGTGGCTTCATTAGAGAATATGGTAACCGAACAGAGTGACTCCGTACCGTCTTGATCCGTACTTAGTTAAAAAATTCCAGATAAAAGCTCACCTTTTTTAGCAAGGTGAGCTCTTTTGCAGCTTCCCATTATCTATAAATACCTGTAAATATTAATTAATTGTTGATCTCGTCTAGTTTGTTAAAACTTTTTTAAAAAGCTCTTGAAGTACGGTAAATGTACGGATATGTTTTGAGTACGAGGTTTGTACGGTATAGCAAAAAGGCTATAATCCAACACAAGGAGAAGGTCTCGAATGCAAAACTTAACTGTGAATCAGAAAAAAGTTTTCGACTTCATTAAGAAATACCAAGAACGGTATGGTTTTCCTCCCACTTATGAAGTCATCGCCAAAAACTTTGGATACTCAGGTAAGTCCTCCGTACAACATTACATAGATGCACTTATTGCCAAAGGGTACTTAACGAAAGAGAGGTATTTATCACATGGCCTAATCCTTCATGAAGAAGGAAATCTAATTCCCCTACTAGGTAAAGTAGCAGCCGGAGCTCCCTTAGAGCACAAAAAATATGATGAAAGAATAGAGGTACCCTTGGCAATGCTAAAGGGCCCCGGCTCCTACTTTGCTCTTCAAGTTCAAGGTCAATCAATGATTGGCGAAGGAATATTAGATGGCGATTTTGTAATAGTAAGAGAACAGAATACCGCAAATAACGGTGACATTATTGTTGCAGAAGTTGATTACGAAGCGACCATTAAAAAGTTTTTTAAGAAAAAAGCGCAGATTGAACTTCATTCTGCAAATCCAGAATTCAAACCTATTATTGTTAAAGATGATATCCCTTTTAAAATTTCAGGGATTTATTTAGGACTTATAAGGTATTAGTATGGTTAAAAAAGAAGTGTGGTTCTTTCAAGCCCAAAGAATATTCTTTATAGTCCTGCTTTTAAAAGTTTTATTTTTACTTAACTTATAAATTTTTTTTAATTTTATTTATGACGACAGAGTCAGAAAGTAGAGTTTATGAAAACACCTTTCATGAAAACTCCAGGGCGTTCCTCTACTCAAAACGAAATGGGACGTTTTGAAAGTCAGCATCATGAGTTGGATTTGTCACACTATGAGTGGCTTGATCCAGAGGAAGAATTTACTCTTAAGACAAAGTTCTTTGAAGATTCGACAAAGTCTATTGTTTCAAAGCATGAAAGTCCTGACTTAGGGTTTGGATTTACATTAAACCCTTATAGAGGTTGCGAGCACGGATGTGCGTATTGTTATGCTCGTCCTACACATGAGTACTTAGGATATTCTGCTGGATTAGATTTTGAATCAAAAATATTTGTTAAAGCAAAAGCGCCGGAACTATTACGAGAAAAATTCATGTCCAAGAGTTGGAAGCCAGCTTCGATATTTTTGAGTGGGATTACTGATTGTTATCAACCCATCGAGCGCAAGCTCGAAATCACAAGAAATTGTCTCAAAGTTTTTAACGATTTTAATAATCCTTTGTTTATTGTGACAAAGAACAGCTTGGTGACAAGAGACATAGATATTCTAAGTGAGCTTGCTCAGAAAAACTTAGTGAGCGTGACACTTTCGATTACCACTTTGGATTTTGAACTCTCAAGAAAGTTAGAACCTAGAACCTCAACTCCTCAGGCAAAGCTTGAGGCCATCAAAGCCCTATCCCATGCTGGAATTCCGGTGGGTGTGAATATCGCACCCACCATTCCAGGTCTCACGGATCATGAAATACCCAGGATTTTAGAGGCTGCGGCCAATGCTGGAGCAAAACATGCAAGCTATGTTGTTCTTAGACTACCATATTCTGTAAAAGATATTTTTGCAGATTGGATACGAACGAATTATCCCGAAAAATCAGACAAAGTTATCAATTACATCAAAGAGATGAGAGGCGGCAAGCTCTACGATGCCAACTTTGCAACTCGAATGATCGGGCAAGGTGAGAAGGCGACAAGCATAGCAAACGTCTTTGAGGTTTTCGCAAAGAAATACGGGTTTAATCAAACTAAAAAAGATAAGCCCCTCGTCGAATTCAAACGACCGACAGATCAGATGGAGTTCTTTTAATATCAAGGCACCCCTTTTGCTAAGTAATTGGCAGATTCTATATATCTAGTGTGGGGTGCTTTTTCATGAATAAAATATATGTTGTTGCCATAATTATTACCATGGCAGGAAGCTCATTTGCTCAGGTTCCGGCTAGCGATGACTGGTTTGGAGTATCAGGTCGAGTACGTTCAATTGATCGCTGGGAAGAAAAACCAGATGGTACGCAACACACTGTGCGTGGACAGCTAAGAGCGGATGCATGGATTAATCTCAGCTCCGATGGCTGCGTAAAGCTTAATGCTCGTTTGACCAGTGGATCTAATTTCAATAGTGAGTGGTTGGTCTCGGGAATCGCTGATGGGATCGAAAGCTATGATATTAATATCAGACGGCTTTATGTGGATATGAAGTGTCTCGAAGGTCTCAAGCTCGAAGCAGGCGCGATGCCAGTAATTACAGATGGACGACTAGGTTTGAGTGATTATGGATGGGTCGATGGCGTACGAGTTGTAATGGAAAAAAATGATCGCAAGATGATTTTGACGGTTGGTGAAATTAATGACCTTAAAACACCAAACGTGTTTAAAAGAGATCGCGATGGGGTCAATTATGTTCAAGCTGAAGTGACACAGAAATTTGGAA
>JAEYZS010000231.1 GCA_023427925.1 Pseudomonadota bacterium
AAATTAACGTAGTTGAAATCCATCTTAAGCAAAAACCCGGAGTTAAAGAGACGAGTGGGCATTATGGAATAATTCATTTCAGGAAAACGGTGTACGGAACGATAATTACTTTCTAATGGATTTTCACTTAAAAGACTTCGGTAATAAGAAGTATCTAGGCTCCAATGAGAATAATCGGTATTTTTGGTTAAGGAAATTCTGTTTTCAAGGGCAGGATCCCCACGGCCAGCAATTTCCTTAGAGAAGTCTCTTGTGTAAAAAGTGTCGCTCGTTGTATTGATGTCCATCCGATGGATAAAACCGTATGGCAAGAAATATTGGTGTTTGTATTTCAAAAACCAACGATCAAGTTCCGATCCGTCAGGATTATAAGGTACAACATCGGGACTTTTTGAAAACACTTTATCTTTGAGATAACCAAAATCAAATTCACCATAGCTCTCAGTCGATGCCATGTAACGATAATTCAATAATCCTTTGAGTCCTCTATTGGTGTAATATTTTGCGGTCCAGGTGGAATCAGTGCTGTCGGACATAGCCCAAAAGAAACTTTCTGAGATAGTAAAACCACTGAGATCGCTATATTCGTAGCTAGGGAAAAGTAATCCTGTCTGTCTTTCACTCTTTAAGGGAACAATCAAATACGGAAACCACAACGCAGGAACATTACCAAAGTAAATCAAGGCATTTCGTATATGAGCATACCCACCAATCTCAGCGTCAACTCGAGAACCACTAAAGCTCCAAAAAGGTGGGCACGTTGTACAAGCCGTGTATTTGCCACGCACAGTTTGATATTCTGTTGCTGAGAGTTTTCTTATTTCGTCACCTTCGAAGATGACTTGCCCGACTTGAACGAAACCGTTTCTGATGATACCGGTATTATTTCTATAGTTCATTTCAATTTCTTGCGCTTCAAGTTTTGCATCAGGCCCGACCATTCTGACGTTACCTTTACAATTAACTTGGCTATTTTTAGTATCAATCGTGGCTTGATCACAGCCTATAAATTGACCTTCATAAATAATCTGAACTCTTTTTGAGAGTTTTATGACCTGATTTGTTCTATCAAATCCCGTAATGGTAGCATCTTCGGCATCAAAAATAATGCCGTCAGCTGAGTTTTGTGCTTGAGACACGCTAATAGAAAAAATCATCAAGATGAAGAGCTTGGTGCAAAGTTTCATTCTGCTCTATTTTAGCTATTAAATCTTTAAATTGAGTAGCTCTAAGTTCATTACGACATGATGCGCTTATTTCGTCTTAAATTCGTAAACCCCATCCCAATTTTCAGGTGGCGGGGACTGAAGGTAATCTTGGCACCTTTCAACGTAGAGTTGGGTCGGAATGTCATCAGGATTCGTATTGAGAACTTGCGAGAAGGCCTTTAGGGCTTCATCAAAATTTTTGTTGTGATAAAGCTTAAAGCCTTCAGCAAACTTCAAGATGAATTCTTGAGTTCTCGAGTCTGTGTTTTTATGTCCGATAAGCTCATAAATCTTAACCGGGAGTAGCTTGCCTTTGACTCGCACCCAATCGAGCTCGCGAACTGTAAATTCATCCTTTATTTGAGCGAGTGTAAATTCGCTGATTATGATTTTTGTGCCATAGTTCTTATTGATCCCCTCAAGACGAGATGCCAAATTCACAGCATCTCCCATGACTGTATAAGACCTGACAATATCCGAGCCCATGTTTCCCACACTCATGTCGCCTGTATTGATACCGATTCCGATATCGAGAGGCGGAAGTTGCTCCTTGGAAAACTCTATATTGATTTCTTTTAGCTTTTCCAACATCTCAAGCGCGGTCGTGCAACATTTTTTAGCATGCTCTTTGTCGATAATAGGAGCTCCGAAAAACGCCATGATGGCGTCTCCAATATATTTATCTAACGTTCCATCATTCTTAAATACAAGGCGAGTCATGGGCGTTAAATAGCGATTCAAGAAAGCACTTAAAACTTCGGGATCCAACTTCTCTGAAAGTGTCGTAAAGCCCCTCACGTCAGAAAACATCACTGTCATGTTTTCTTTTCTGCCGCCCAAATTCACTTTTTCGGGATGAGACAATACCTCATTAACAACTGCTGGAGAAACATACTTTTGAAAGGTAGTTTTAAGTTCCTTCTTTTTCCGTTCTTCGGTTAAATATTTGTAGAAAGTGAGCAGAACATAAATAAATATAACAAGTAGAATTGGTAGAATGATAGTTATCACTATGCCGTTAGAAAAAAGAAAGTGTCGATCTAAGACATAAATTCCGAGAAGAGATAATACCGTAAGTGCCGAACCATAAATTGCACCAGTTTTTGCTATACCAAAGCTGAGGACCAATCCAAAGACGAAGATGAAAAGGAGCATGTAAATTGGCTCATCGGGAACACTTTTAAAGAATTGTCCTTGAAGTATATTTTCTGCAACATTGGCGTGAGTTTCCACTCCTGGAAAGTTTTCGGCAAATGGTGTTACTCGTAAATCATAAACAGCAACAGCAGTCGCCCCGACGAAAATGATTTTATCCTTCAAGTATTCTTTTTTATTTACTTGAAACTTCTTTTCGACGCCATCAATGCGCTGAGAGATTGTCATGGTATCGGACTTATTTAATAACTCTGTTGCGCTAATATAAGGAAACATTTTTTGTGGACCGGCATAGTTAATGTTGATTCGGCCGTCTCCATCGACTGGGATATTTTCAATCGGCTCTCCTGTCGAGGTGTCTGTCAGTGATAATTCTGTTATGTATTTACTTCGGGGATTATTCGGATCTTGGTTAACAACAACGAGTGCTCCCTGATTCCTTGCATTTAAAATTGTTTTCAGCGCAAGACTAGGAACAACTAGAGATCCATAGCGAGAGATTAATTTTGTTTTTCGAATGTATCCATCTGTGTCTTGAAAGGCGTTAAAGTATGCAAAGTGTTTTGCTTTGTCGGATATTTCGGGAATGTTCACCCAAAAGCGACCGGCATGATGAAGCGGATTCCTTAAGGCTTTAGATTTGTAACTTTCTATCCAATCGCGCGCCGAAAGACCTCTTAGATCTTCTTGTTGCGCCTGAAAATGGGACCAATGTTTTTCTATCCATTCGATTGAAGTTTCTGAAGTTAAGAAGTTTAGACACAGCTTTTCTTTTGTCTCTAGAATCCTTTTACGCACCTCATGTGGGTAAAGTTCCGTATTCAGTTTTTCTCCATCGGATTGGATTTTAGTCATGGCGGATTTTAAAAAATCTTGAATCGACGTTGGCACTTCAATTGCTAATTGGTCGATGAAAATAATCGGGGACTCTTGATTCTCCAAGCTAGAATATTCTGGGCTAGATTCGTCAATTGCAATTGAGCAGGCTTCTTGAAAAGGGGCATAGTCATAGTTTTGATCAAAATAGGTTCCCAGAACGATATGATCTGAAAAGGACTCAATGGATTGAGATAGGAGTAGGTCGTTTTTTGGAAGGTTTTCTCTTTCGGAGAAAATAATATCAAATCCTACGGTCTTTACTTGGTGTGCTTTGAGGGTATCAACCAGTTTTGCCATGATATCACGAGACCATGGCCAGCGGCCAAACCGCTCAATGGAGTCTTCATCAATAGCAAGAATTGCAATTTGATTTGATACAGGTCTTTCTCCGCGAGAAGTCATTCGTAGGTCGATTGATTTTTGGTGAGAGATATTTAGAACATTCAGTATTGGATTCTTTTCGATTCGAGTACTGGGAGTGGTGTAGTATTTGTATGCCGTAAAGAAAATCACAAACGTGGTGATTAAGCCCAGTTTAAATGCTGAAGGTGAAAGGAGTTTTTTAATATAACCTAAGAATCTCAAGTTGTCCTACCTAGTCGTCGTTTTTTAATCCATGTTTTATTTCAGTAATGAGGTCATAAACTTCTCTTCTTGAAATTGATGTAAGATCTTGAACCTTCTTTAATATATCAGAGGGCTTAAGGTTTTCCCGAATAAGATTAGAAATTTCGTTTTTAAGTTCGTCAATAGAGAGCAATAAAGCGTCTTGTTTGGGATAAATAATTACGAATTCTCCCTGAGGCTTCTTACTCTCAAAGTGAGCAATCAGTTCAGAGATCGGTTTATAAAGAATCTCTTCGAAAGTTTTTGTTAGCTCTCTTAAGATAAGGCAATTTCCTTTAAATATCTGTTGAGCATCTTTTAAGTGTTCTAACAGTCGGTGTGGTGATTCGAAAAACACAATGCGGTCTGCAGTAGTAGCCTTAGTTTTAAATTCCTCTATTCTTTCTTTTGAGTTTGAGGGTGCAAAGCCTCCAAAATAGTGACTTTTGCCACCTATAGGGCAAACGCTTAATGCGTAGGTGAGGCTTGAAGCACCAGGAATTGCAACAACTGGAATATTCCGCTCAAAACAAAGTTTCAAAATATGATAGCCAGGATCTGATACATTGGGAGTCCCTGCATCTGAAACTAAAGCAATGGTCTTGCCACTTTCTAAAAATCGAACAAGTTCGGAGGAAGAGCCTTTTTCATTGTGTTCGTGATATGCAATGACGTTCTTAACTGTAAGATCTAGAGAGGAGGCAAGCTCTCTGAAGGTTCTAGTATCTTCGGCTGCAATGTGGTCAACCAGCCCTAAGACCGTCTTTGCTCTTTGAGATATATCTAATGAATTACCAATAGGAAGGGCCACGACATACAGGGTGCCTGCGTTAACGAGTGAATTCTGGTCCTTGTTCATATTGTGAGCCTCTTCCTTCAAATGGTACTATATTAAGATATAACAAACGAAGACACGAGGTCAAAAGATGAGAGCTGAAATTACTAAAAATGGTGAAATAACAATTGTAAGCCTAGAAGGGCAAATCAGCTTTGATACGATCACACCGTTTAGAGATCATTGTATGAATAAACTCAAAGGCGCGAAGGTCGTATTTGATCTTGGCCAATTGAACTTTGTGGGGTCGGTTGGAATAACTTCTTTTTTTGAAATTATTAAAGACATGATAGAAAGCAAAGCTCTAGATCCTAAATTTTGCAACGTTAGATCTGAATTCCACAAGCTTTTTACAGCTTGGTTTGCGAACAACATCGAAATTTACGAACAGAAAGAACAGGCTATTTATGCCTTTTTAAATCCAGCACTCAACTGCACGATCGAGGAAAAGGCGCCAATTCGAATTCCCCAATACAAACTCACACAAGAAGAGTGGTTTGATGGCCGTTCCACAAAAGATTATAAAGACGAAAACTCAGACGACTAAGTTTTGCTCTCGATATCTCCAAACTCTGAGATAAGTTCGCTTGAGCTTGGAGCAGAATCTTCCTCAAACTCCATATTATTAATACCGGTG
>JAEYZS010000240.1 GCA_023427925.1 Pseudomonadota bacterium
GGTAAATTTTGTTCTACCCGCTTAATGCCATTT
Source organism: Pseudomonadota bacterium (assembly GCA_023427925.1). Classification (GTDB taxonomy): domain Bacteria; phylum Bdellovibrionota; class Bdellovibrionia; order Bdellovibrionales; family JAEYZS01; genus JAEYZS01. The sequence continues at coordinate 34 of JAEYZS010000240.1, forward strand.
TTAACTTGAGTGAGATAGCCTGAGAATTCCTGACCTAATGTCAATGGAGTCGCATCCATTAAATGAGTTCGTCCGATCTTAATAATTTTATCAAAATCTTTTACTTTTTTCTCGAGGCTTCTTTCAAAATCTTTAAGTGCAGGTAAAAGTTTGTGATGGACTTGCTCTGTCACTGCAATATGCATCGCTGTAGGAAAAGTATCATTAGAAGATTGTGCTTTATTGACCTCATCATTAGGATGAATTTTTTTAGAGCCTAATTTTTCTCCCATAAGCTCAGTTGCTCGGTTTGAAATCACTTCGTTGCTATTCATGTTTGTCTGCGTGCCACTTCCCGTCTGCCAAACTACGAGTGGAAAGTGAGAGTCCAGTTTTCCTACAATGACTTCATCAGCGGCTTGTACAATGAACTTTGATTTGTTTTCATCAAGAAGCTTTAATTTAGCATTAGCGATAGCTGCCGATTTTTTTAAGATCCCAAGTGCCCGGATCATTTCCCTCGGAAAGTGATCGTCCCCGATTTTGAAATTTTGCAATGATCTTTGTGTTTGAGCTCCCCAGTATTTATCCGCAGGAACTTCAATATTACCCATTGAATCTGATTCAGTCCTAAAAGCCATCTTTTACCTCTATAGATTAAAGATACACTCTAATAAGCTCTCTAAAGAGTGACAATCTAAAAAACACTCTATAAAATGGGCGTCATATGAAATATTGGCTTATGAAATCTGAACCGGATGTGTTTTCTATAGACGATCTTAAGCGCAATAAAACTACTCTGTGGGAAGGTGTGCGCAATTACCAAGCACGAAACTTTATGATGAAGGATATGGCTATCGGAGACAAAGTTCTTTTTTACCACTCCAACGCTGAACCACCAGGGATTGCAGGGGTAGCCACCGTCTCTAGACTTGCAGTTCCTGACCCACTTCAATTTGATAAAAAGAGTGAGTATTACGACAAAAAAGCTACACAGGAAAAACCCATTTGGTACTGCGTAGAGGTGAAATTTTTAGAAAAATTTAAATCGTTATTTAGCCTTGCAGAAATTAAGGCTGATGAAAAATTGAAAAATATGATGGTCATCCAAAAGGGTTCAAGACTCTCTATTACTCCTGTTGACAAAAAAGATTTTGACCACATCTTGTCTAAAGCAAGTAATTAAATTAAGGAGATTTCAATGGCTAGGGTCGTTATCTATTCGAAAAACTATTGTCCTTTCTGTGATAGAGCAAAAGCTCTTTTAAAGAATAAAAATGTAGCCTTTGAGGAACGCAATATCGACGGTAATGCAGAGGAAATTCAAAAGCTCATGGAAAAAACGAGCTGGAGAACGTTTCCCCAAATCTTTATAAATGATGAATTTATTGGTGGATTTGACGATATGAATGCTTTAGATCAGGCTGGTAAATTGGATTTATTACTCAAAGCATAAATTTAGCTCATACCAAGTCATCTTAAATGCAATGTGTTTGATTTAGAGGGCTATTTCAATAGATATCCAAAGCATTGCTTATATCAAAAATAAAAACTTTCGATTTGTATTTATGATGATTTCTTCATAAAACATAACTGTTCCGAGGGGTCGGAACATTGGTTGGTTTAACATAGTTCAAATCCAATCGTGGGGAAATGAGAGCGGTGTGACAAAGGGGGAGCGACTCAAAAAAGAGGCGCTAAAGGGTTACAAATCAAGTTTCAAGGCCTTCTGTTAACGTAGTAGCTGTTACAGAAGGCCTTTTTTTTGCCTAAATTTCTTTGGCTATACATCTCGAAGGTCGCAATTGGGCTTATTTTAGAAAGTTAACAAGCGATATTAATTTTTATTTTCGAACAATCGAATTTCAACTCGCCTATTGATAGAAGAATCCTTTGCGTTATCTACAGGCTCCGTTCCCGCTAGCCAAGATGTACGGATTTTTTTGCGATCAACTCCCGCTTCTTTCATCATTTCAAGTACCGCTAGGGCTCTTTCTTTAGAAATATCAACTTTGATATCTTCACTTCCAGTCTGATCACTATGTCCAATTATTTCTATAAGTCGATATTTTTTGGGGTGGTTGATGAATTGCTTGGCAATTTTTAGTAGCTCTTCCCTATCACTTGAATTCAATTCCGCAGAATTCGGAGCATAATTAAATACGCGCTCCGTCACAACAACAACAGACTTTTCCTTTGATAAGGAACCATTTTTAAGCTGATTTGAATTCTCTTTACCTTTAGTGAAAGCTTCAGAGGGCACTTGCCCTGTGCTACATCCAATTAAAGTGAAATATAAAACAATTGCCCCCAATATTTTCATCAAAATAATTCTATAGACAGAATACCATTTGTCAATCGACAGAGAATAATCTAAAACTTTATGAACTTTTCTATTTGCGCCTTTAGCTCAGTTGGTTAGAGTATCACCTTGACATGGTGGGGGTCAGTGGTTCGAGTCCACTAAGGCGCACCATACTTCCTTTTTTTAGAATCAAATAATGGTATCATTGAAGTCTGTTTCAAGGGATCAGCGTGATTATTAGAGAGCTCACATTAAAAGACTCAAGCTTGTTCAAAGAGGCTGTTGATTTGCTCAATAGGACTCAAGGAGAAGGAATATTTCCTCCAGATTACGTGGGCTCTAAAATCAATAGTCCATCGAGTTATGTTGTGGCGGCGTTTGAGGGCGAACAGCTTTTAGGAATAGGGATTGCCGAAATTACAGATTCGTTTGATTTTTATTTACCGTTTGATCCAAACATCGTGAAAGAACTGACTGGAAAGCTCGTAGGATCTTTTTCTACACTTGCCGTTTTGGAAGGACGTCAAGGACAAGGAATTGGACAAAAAATTAGCCTAGAACGTCTTCGCTGGCTTAAAGAAAGATGCTGTAAAACTATACTAGGCGTCTCATGGGTTAGCGGTCTAGGTCATACTTCTGATCGTGTATTCGAAAAACTGAACTTTAAAGCTGTTAAAAAGGTGGATCACTTTTTTGGGAAGATGAGTGTCGAGCGAAATTTTCTATGTCCAGGCTGCAAAGTTATACCTTGTACTTGTTCTGGCATTCTATTCCGCTGGGACCAAAAATAAAAAACGCCAGCTCATTCTTGAGCCAGCGTCTTTTGTGCACAAATAAACTTAGATCTTATTCGCAAAGCTCTTTAGGATCGTAACCACCAACGCCTTTTTCGCAAATCATATAAACATAGTTAGGCTTAACTTCATCTTCTTCAAGAGTGATTTGAACTTGAGCTACAGAAACTACGTTATGATAGTAAGTGAACATTTCGCCAGAGTCTTTTAATTGACATGAATTCTTTTTTTCTTCAACTACGGATAGCTCTGTCACTTTGAAAGAGTCACTACCGATTTCACCAATACCATCGACAATAGTCAATGTATCGCCATCGATCACAACGCTTCCATCTGCTGTTGAACACTTATACCACTGGTCTCCAGCTACTGCGCCATTTGAAATTGCTAATACCATTAATAATGCCAAGATTCTCATTGATCCCCCTTATATAAAGATTGTTGAACCACGAAATTCTCATTAAAACATCAACCCTGTCGTGAAAAAAACAACTTCAATATATTTTTTACGAGTTAAAAAGTTTGAGAGGTTTGAAATTCTTCCACATAAATTGCCAACAAATACTCACTACGCCGAGCGCCAAGCAGGACATGACGCTAAGCTAAACAAAAGGTGCGGCTCACCTTTTGTTTAGCTCGTATGTTGTGAGGCTGTAGGTTTCGGCTTCTTTGCATAGGATGTTGTATGAGATGTTTTTGTCAGTTTGCAGATTTTTGCGTGGTGATAGCGACATACAGTTTTCTGGAAGCTCAACGCTCCATTTAATAGGTGTTACTATCCCTGTAGCATCCGATGTGCTTGTGTGCACGTTTCGCGAGTTAATCGAAGAGGAATCCACAAAAATTGCGAGCTTTTCAGAAACCACAACCGGATTCAATGTGTCTGTAAAGAATTGGCCCGGAAGGTAACTGAATCGATGAATCGGATCCGTTGAATACGACACAGTCTTGGTTATCTTATCGATGTTAAAAAGTAGAAAGCTTTCTACACCTTCAACAAATAGACTAATTTCATTATGTGATTCGCTGATGTTAAGTAACGATACAATGCCGTTTGTTGGAGAATTAGAAAGAAGAGTATAGTCTTGCACTTCATGTGTTTCTAAATCCATAATTAGAAGTCGTGCTAACTCATTCTTGTAAATTCCAAAAAAGCTAAGCTTTCCATTGTCCATAATCTTTGCAAAATGGAATCGTAGATCCATTGCAGGGACATTTAGTTTCTGAACTTGAATGTCAGTACGGTTAAGATCAAATCGAGCAATGTAGTACTTCAAATTTGAAGAGACTCCCACACTAAGTACAACCTCGATAGTTCTAGAGTTTTTTATGTTGTAATTAAGAAGAGTTATCTCTTCGTCAAATCTCGCTCCTATCATTTTACGGATCTGAGCCATGTTGGCTTCACTATTCAAAAGACGTGTCTGAGTCTTTACTTCCCCATCAGCTACTACTGGCATAAAGTAGAATAGACCTCGACTTACCGAGTTTATTCTATCAAATGGGTCAGGATTTAGATCCGCCGCAGGAATCTTCCCCTGAGACCAGAAAATGGGTAGAGAGACTTTACCCAATTCTTTGGAATCCCATTCTACAAACTTCAAACTGGGTTGATGGATAATTATACCTTCGTCAACAAAGTTCCATTGCGATCTTTCTCCGTTAAGAAGATTCATCTCTTGGTTAAGAACGTAATGCTTGATCTCAACTGTTTTGTCTTTTTTTATGATCGCGCTAACAAAATAGTCGTCTTGCCCGTCTTTGTTATAATCAAGTCGAACAAATCCAGCCTTAGGGTACAAGCCTGCTCCGTACGGAATATAGAACTGACCGCCCGATTCCACACCGTTCTTTGTTGCACGATAAACTTCTACAGTCAGGCCTTCTTCGGAAACAGTTTGAGAGTAAAATTCAACATTTTTTCCGTTGGCATTGAAATCCAGAACCGATTCAAGACGTCCCAGGCCAGTATATTTCTTTACATTTTTAAGAGAGTTCATTTTTAATGATAGCGTGCTTTCGTGAGCAAAGATTTCTTTTTGCCCGCTGTTTTGAATTTCTACCGTGAATTTTAACTTATAGTTTTTAGACAGATCCTTGATTCGGCCTCGTATTTTTAGAGTTTGTGTTTTGCCTTCAGCCAAACCGGAGAGAGAATAGTTTTTTTGTGACCATTCAATATTTGAATTAGATGAGTCTAATTTTATTAATATTCCAGATGCGTTTGCCCAATAGTTTTTAATTGGAAGTTCAAATGAAAAGGCATTCGATTGAGCCTCTACGTAAACTTGATCTAAGCTCTTAAGGACTGGTCGCACAACTGCCCGAGGAGTAACTTTGATCGCGCTTGCAATTTGCAATAATCCGTTAAGTGCAAACTTTTGATTCCAAGTAATATCCTTACGAGAAGATACAAATAATCTTGCTTTGATCTCGTCATTAGAAATTCCGGGAATTAAGGATTTCAAAATTGCAGCTGCAGCACTTACAAAGGGTGCCGATTGGCTCGTACCTGAAGCGACATTGTAGTTCTTAAGTCCAAAATTAGGTGGAGTTAATAATGGTGGCCACAGACTCAAAATAGATTCACCTGGCGCCATAATATCGACCTGCCCACCGTAGTTAGAAAAACCTGGAATGTCGCCTGCAATTCCCGTAGACCCGACGCAGATAACTCCCTCGTAGGAGCACGGCAAAACTCTCAACGCGTGACCATCATTTCCTGCCCCTGCAACGATAGTAATATTATGTTTCAGTGCTTTTTGAATTGCATTTCTGATTACCGGCAAGTCAATAACAAGTGGCCAGC
>JAEYZS010000254.1 GCA_023427925.1 Pseudomonadota bacterium
GGGATAATCTTTTTAAAAAAGAGGAAAAATCTCAAAAACTTTCAAACTTATTACAACAAAACAAAATATTTGGATCATTAAATAAAAAAGAGATTGGAATTATCGAGGGACTCGTCCACGAGCGCCACTATAGAGCGGGAGAGACCGTCTTTCGCCAAGGCGAAATAGGGATAGGAATGTATATCATCGCAAAAGGCGCTGTGGATATCTCTGTGATTGAAGTGGAAGACGTAACTGCGTACCAAGAAGACAAGTATAACGAAGTGTTAATTACAAAACTTAAAGCCGGAGATTTTTTTGGCGAACTCTCGTTGGTTGAAGATAACGGCAAACGAACTGCGCATGCCACAGCATCTGCCGACACCGTTCTTATAGGTTTCTTTAAGCCTGATATGGGCGTGCTCTTACAAAGTCATCCCACGATTGGAGCAAAGATTGCAATGAATCTTGCCGAAGTGGTTGGTAAAAGACTTAAACACACGACAGAAAAAATCTCTCAATTAAGAAACGAAATGAAACTGTTAACGGAGCTACATAGAAGCAATGAAAACTCTTCCGGCCCTAATAAAACGTGAGCGCCTTTTTAGGTTAGCAGCCGTTTTTTTTATAATTACGCTTCTTTCAGCAATTGTTCTTGCCGTTGAGAATCTATTATTATCTTTAGTTCTAGCGGTTGCCTTTACTTATCTCATTATGCCTTTTGTGCGTTACCTCGAAAGAATTGGTATGAGTAGAACTTCTGCCATCCTTATTCCTTATCTTTCGTTATTTGTTCTCACCACCGCTGCTATATTTATTGCAATTCCACTGGTAGTTGAACAAACCCGTGAATTGCGCCTAGAACTGCCTAAGTATATAGAAGGTGTGACTTTGCTATTGGCAAAATGGGAAGCGCAGATCAGAGGGTACCTCCCTGATGTTTTTAAACATGACATTAGCGACACCGTTGCTCGTCTAGTGGAAACTGGGCTTACTTCAATTCTGCAGAGTGCGCCAAAATATGCGCGCGCGTTCTTTACTGTTTGCTTGCTCTCACCGATTTTTTGTTACTTCATTCTCAAGGATGGCCGAAGTATTTCGCGAGGATTATTGTCCCTCTTTCCTAACAATCTTTTTGAAATGGCCTTGTCCTTAAGTTACAAAATCAATCAGCAACTCGGGGATTTTATTCGAGCAAGGCTTGTTGAAGCATTTATAGTAGGAATAGTCGTTTGGGTTGGTCTAACTATATTGCAGTTCCCCTACGCTATGTTCTTGTCTATTTTTGCGGCGGTTATGAACTTGATTCCTTATGTGGGTCCATTTATTGGAGCGGTCCCTGCCTTTGTCATTGCCATTATCAATCAAGAGCCCTCTTTGAGTGTGCTTCTGATGTCCATGGTTTACTTTATTGCTCAGCTTGTAGACATTGTTTTTATTATACCGCTGGTTGTTGCAAGAACCGTAAACTTGCACCCAGTTACAGTTATCGTGGTCTTTATTATCGGAGCAAATGTGATGGGGGTTTTGGGCATGATTATCTCGGTTCCCGTGGCGAGTGTTCTTAAACTGATCTTCTACACTGTCTATGACCAATTGATCAAATTTAGGGCATAAAGTTTGACATTAAAAACTTATACCTTATAGAATCAACCCTAGAAAAATCGAGGCTTTATGCGTTTAGTTTTGTCGCTTTTATTATTATCGTTTTTGGTGGTTTCTTGTTCAACAACAGAAGATGCAATGGATCTTTCTTCTGCAGAAAGAGCATTCAAAGACGCCAAAGAATATGAAGATGCGGAACGTTTTGAAGAAGCTCTTCGCAGATACGATGAAATTAAAAACAAATACCCTTATTCTCACTACTCTAAAGAATCAGATCTTAGAATTTCGGAAATTTATTTTAAGCGTGAAGAGTACGCTGCCGCTGCACTCTCATATTCAAACTTCAAATATTTATATCCCAATCATCCGGAAATTCCATACGTCAGTCTACAGCTCGCACTTTCTTATTTTAATCAGTTGCCGAGTACCATTGACCGCGATCTTTCGAAGGGACAACTCGCCATCCAAGAATTTAATGTGGTAATGGACAAGTATCCAGGAACCGATTTTGCGAAGGTTGCACGAGAAAAAAAGAAAGCCACACTTGATATGTTCGCTCAAAAAGAACTTTACATTGCGAACTTCTATTTTAAAAAAGGCAAATACCTAAGTGCGATGAGAAGATATGAAAAGCTCACCCGTATGCCTGCTCCGCCAGAACTTACAACCGAAGCCTTTTTAAAAGGCGCTAGCAGTGCCTTCGAAATTGGGGAGGTTGGTAAAGGCAAAGAGCTTTTGCAGCAGCTTTCTAAAAAATTTCCGACTGGTGACAATCAATCTCAAATTGAAGACATTAGGAAAAAGTATGGCTTATAGCGATTACCAAGAACTCGTAAGCCACGCTAAAGAATCCTTTATCGAAGGTGATTACAGAACTGCAGAGCCACTATTGCAACAGGCACTACTTCGAAACAGCAAAGATCCCGAAGTTTATCAAATGTTGGCAACCCTTTTTTATGATAAAGGCCAATTCAATAAAGCCATTAAGTCCTTCAGAAAAGCATTGGAAATTGATCCGGGCTACACTGACGCAAGCGTTGGTCTATCCATCATCCTTAACGATTTGGGGAGATACGAAGAGGCTAAGGAAGTCTTTACTGATGCTCAAGAAAGATTAAACGAATCCAAAAAGCAATCTGACCCGTTTATCGAAGAACGTATTACCCAAAAACATACTGAGCTTGGGGATCTTTATTTTCAGATCGAAAAGTTTGAAGATGCCCTGGAGCAATACTCCAAAGCTCGCAAGCTTTCAAATTTCCCAGGAAATTTGGTGTTAAAGATTGCCGAGTGCTACATGAAACTTCACAAAGAGGCTCGTGCGATCCAAGAATTACAGCTTTTCTTACGAGAATACCCTCAAAATAACGAGGCTCGCATGAAACTCGGTGTCTATTTCTATCAAATGAACCGAGTTTATGAGGCAGTTGAAGAGTGGGAAAAAATCCTAGTTCGCGATCCATCCAATGCCGATGCTAAACACTATCTAAGAATTGCACGTGAGACTCGCTTGACAGAGGTGGCTCTTGACAGTCATCTTTCTCATAACGAGCTAGATATATAGG
>JAEYZS010000264.1 GCA_023427925.1 Pseudomonadota bacterium
GAGCACACGACTCGCAATGCTAATTACTATGACCAGATTATCCGTTCAGATTTTAGATTCGAAGAAATAAAAATCAAAAAGGAAGAAGCACTTAGACAGAATCCTGAGAGCACTCTACCTACAGATTTTAAGAATTTGGAAAAAGACCAGTTAAATGCGATCATAGAATCAAATCCAACGGTCAAAGCGCGTGTTCTGGCTTATGGAAAGCTTCAAATTTTTGAAAGTTACTATAGACAATTCGATCAAATCGAAAATCCTCGCCTACTCACAGCGACCGATCAGCAAATTCTCTTTGGTCAACATCCACTCTTCCAACATCTCAATGTTTTTTTAAAGAAAGAATTTGGCCAACCAGGAGCGAGTCTAGCTTCGCAAAACTCAAGACCCCTCTCTGAAGCTCAAATAAACCAAATGTATCATTTGACCCATCTTCTCTATTTCAAATATAAAGTGCTCGATTTAATTTTTACCGACCAGATAAACTCGGACTCCACAACCCAGTCACAAAGGCAAATGGCCCAAGACATTGTTAGAGATTCTTACACACAAGAGCTCCTAAAAATTCACCGCTCAGGCGCGATTACATCACAGCAGTTGGTTTACTTCTTACAAGAAGATGCCTACTTCGCTTATAATTTATCACTATTTAATGTTTTAAATATTGTGGAATTAAATCCTGTAACAAATGCACCATTTACTTTGAACGACTTGAGACAAGATCGCTTAAACAGCTTAAGATAACTGGAAACACTAACTCGCATCTACATCTTCTTCGATACGGTGATAACCTCTCCATTCTTTAAGCCTTGCTAATGGCTGAATAGCGCCCTCTGGATAGTCTAACAAGACGTACGTGAGTTTCGTGAGCTTACCTAAAGAACCCATTTCAAGGGATGTCAACTCCGTCCACGTCCCGGTATTAAGATACTGCTTACCTCTTAATAATTGTCTATAGCGATAGACATGATTATGACCAAAAACAACTGTATGCACACGCTCATCTTTTAGAATCTTTGTCGCTGCCAAATCCAAGTCAGGAAATATTGATCTTTCAATGAATATGACAAGAATTTGCCTCCATGAGAATCTCTTTCGAGGATCCGAGGAAAATATCGAAGTCAGCATAAACTTATATAGCTTAAAGATTGTAATAATTGTGAATTTGGGCTCCTGTAATAATGCCCATCTCACCATTGCTTTAAATGGTCTGACTTTATCAATATGGGGATTCACTCGCTTAATTTTCAAAACAAACTCAACAAAAAAAAATGATCCAAACGGAAGATTTAGAATCGGCTCCGGATATTCTCTTTTCACGAAGAATTTTTTTGGATCCACTCGATTTGCTGGTTCATGCATATGTCCATGTTCAACATGAACTCCGTCAAAGTAATACACGATATTTCTATATCGAATGCTGCCACCAATCGCTTGGTTAAGGTATTCCCTCGCCTGCGGCCACAACATTCCCTGATCGTGGTTCCCAACAACGTATGTGATTGTATTCCTTCCGTCTTTAACAAATTTTTTTAAGGCGTTAAAAAAGATAGGATGTCCCTTTACGATTTTTTTGACGACTTCAACAGTTATGGATTCAGTGAGAACGGAAAGATAGTGTCCGCGGTAATCGACCTGGAGTAAATTCAAAATATCACCATTAAGGATTAGCTCGACTTCACAATCTGCATATTCTCCCGTTGTATAGTAATTAAGAAACTCCGCGAATTTTTCGTCATAATAGAATTCTTCAAATGAGTTGATGCTTCCGTCATCTAAGACTTTACCAGCTCCGACATGTAGGTCACTCACTATAAGTTTTATTTTTCTCATAAGAACCTACTCTTCTGAATCTAATCCAAGAGGGATTAACTAGCTAAATAAACCACATTTCGACTTAAGTTCTTGCCACAATACATGGCTTCGTCAGCAACTTGTAGTATTTTTTCTTTTGTCTGTGCGTGTTCAGGGAAACAAGCCACACCGATACTCAGTGTCACATTTACAGTATTCCCATTTATCACAAATGGAGTCTCCCGCACTGTCTTACAAATCCTTTCGGCAACTATGGTTGCTTGCTCCGTTGTCGCAGATGTCAGAACAGTCAAGAACTCGTCACCACCATACCTGAAGCTATAGTCGACAGCACGAACGCTCTTTTTGATGATAGCCCCAATTTCTTTCAAAATCTGTGAACCAACCATGTGGCCATTTTTGTCATTCACTAGCTTGAAATGATCCACATCTATGAAGAGAACACAGAAAGAAATGTTCGAACGTTTGTATCTTTCGATTTCCTGATCCAGGAGGACATTGAGATATCTTTGATTGTAAAGTCCCGTAACATCATCAATGAAATTCAAGGCTTGAACAGAATGCAACTTCTCTGACAAGTGCATTATACTATTGAGTCTCTTTATAAACAGATATCGTAACAACTCGTTATCTTGAAGATCTGGCAAAAATCCCTTAAACATAAAACAATAGTTTCTATTAGGTCTTCCACTTGGTAACTTCATATAGAGATTGTGTCCATCGAACTGAAAACATTGTTCCGAAAAGTCTATCTCATTAAATTTTTTTTGGAACACAACAAATTCTTCCAAAGAAGTCTTATGCAAAGAAAGAAATTGCTGACGTTCTTTGCCGTCTCTTGCTCTTTGAGGTCTTTTTGGCTTTTCTAGCCAGTAATAGACTTGCTCCGAACGCAATTGAGTTGCAAAAAATTCAAATAGCTCCGCGTAGTGTTTTGGACTATTGCTCTCCAGTATCGACTGCTCTAAAGCTTCGATTGAATCTAAGAAGTTTTTAAGAATTCCAAGCTGTCTCAAAATTATGTCCCTGTTTTCTTAATTTCACTCACATCTATATTTTCATTTTCTAAAAGTGTTAAAGCCAATCGTAACGCTTTTGTACTTCGGCGAATCTGATCTTTATGACCTTGGATCTGCTGATTAAGCTCCCTTGCTTGGGTCTTATAGCTATCCATTTCAAAATGCATTTGATCCATCTTCTTTTTTAAATCCAGGATCATTTCGTCCTTGTTTGTTATCACTACATCGCCTTCGTGCTGTAAGATTTCGAGTCTATTCTGAAGCTCTCGTTCTCGAACCCGAATATGTTGAATTTTTTCACTCATGAGAGAGTTAAATTCATCAATTTTGCGTTGAAGCTGATCTTTTTCTTTTTCTAATTCTCGATTGATTCTATCTTTTAGGACCAATTCATCTTTGAGATTTTCTACCTGAGCTTTTTGATCCATTTGAATGGTATCTAACTTATTTACAACTTGGTCATACTTCTTTTGCAAAATGATTGTTGAGGCCGAAAGTGTTTCATTTTCGGATTTGAGTTCGTCTACTTGCCTCTCTAATTGCTTCACTTTGTTTTGTGCGATTCTCAAGTATTCTGATTGCTTTATTGCAGCTTCCAAGGAAAACAATGACGGATCTAAGTTGTCTTTGTTAAAGAAGCTTTCTTTTGGAGGCTCGACATCTCTAGTAGGCGCTGACTTGTATTCTTGCTTGGCCTTTGGCGGATTTAGCTCAGTTGGTTTTGTTTCGCTGAGTTTTGATTTTTGTACTACGGACTTTGTCTCTTCATTGTCATTTAGATCAGAACCCAATAGAGTGGTTTTATCTGCTGGAACAGATTTCAATGGATTTAAAACAGTCGTTTTCTGTTGCGAATTGGTCTTATTGGTCTTTTCAGACTCATTGCTCAGAAAAAAATCTGCTAAATCATCTTTTGATTTTTTATTACTTTTTCCACTCATTCTGCTTAAATTATCGGAAACAAAAGAGAATGTCTGGATACGACTAAAGTTTATAACTTTTAAATCTGAACAACTTTTAAGAAGCTCTCAAATCGAGATTCGATGTCCTGATTGTTGAGTTTTAGAACTCTACTAAGACCAAAGTCTTCAACCGTGAACGAAGCAACTAAAGATCCTTCGACACATGCTCGACGAAGGTTTGGCCAAGTTAATTCCAAGTTATTCTTTGCAATGTAGCCCATGAATCCCGCAGCAAAGGTGTCTCCCGCCCCCGTCGGATCTGTAATATCAAGAAGTGGGTAGGCCGGTAATACAAAGAACTGATTTTGGAAATATACAATCGATCCAAATTCTCCACGCTTCACCACCACAACCTGAGGGCCGATTTCAGAAAGAGCCTTCGCGGCTGCAATTACTGTAGATTTACGAGTGAGCATCAAAGCTTCTGTGTTGTTTACGAAAACTATATTGGCTTTCGCTAAGACATTTTTTAAATCGTCGAGTTTTGTTTCAATCCAGAAGTTCATTGTATCGACAGCAACAATTTTAGGATTATTTGCTTGCTCTAATACTTTTAATTGAAGTTTTGGATCAATGTTCGCCAAGAATACGACTGAAGAATTTCTAAACTTCTCTGGGACCTTTGGATCAAACGATTCGAATACATTTAAGTGAGTGGCAAGCGTTTGCGCTTCGTTCATGTCGTCTTTGTATTTGCCTTCCCAATGGAAGGTGTTTCCTTGTTTTCTTTCAATCCCTGAAACATCAACGTTTCGTGATCTTAGTAACTCGATGTTTGATTCCTCGTAGTCTTCGCCAACTACCCCAACGATATTCACTTGAGTGTAGCGACTAGCGACAACAGAAAAATAATTTGCCGATCCTCCAAGGCACTTCTCTTTGGCACCTTTTGGAGTCGAAATTGAATCATAAGCTAAACTACCGACGACTAAGATCTCTGACATTGTTACCCTCTTAATTTGTTTTTAACCTGCTCACACGGGTGATGTCATCACATCCGGCGTGAGTCGCTTTGGCTTCCCTGAGTATTCTGATTGAAGCTGACCACAAGCTGCGTAAATGTCTCTACCCATAGTTCTACGAATTAGAACATGAAGTCCCATTCTCATGAGCTCTTCTTGGAAATCCAAAACCTTTACTCGATCTGGTCTTTTAAACTCCGACCCAGGATGTTCATTAAACGGAATTAAATTGATTTTGCAAGGAATCCCTTTCACTAATTGCTTTATACGCTTTGCGTCCTCAAGAGTGTCATTCACATCTTTAAGCAAAACATACTCAAAAGTGATTTCATCGCCAGTCGCCTGATAGTATTCTCGACAACCTTGCATCAACTCTGACAATGGATATCGTCGGTTGATTGGCATAATATCATCACGCATATCATCGGTTGTGGCGTTCAAGCTCACAGCAAGGCGTGCACCACTTTCTGCAATCAATTTAATATTCGGTACGATTCCCGAAGTGGATACGGTCACTCTTTTTCTTGAGAAATTCATTCCCCATGGAGAATTCAGAATCTTTATCGATCCAAATACCGCATCAGGATTATCTAAAGGTTCGCCCATCCCCATAAATACAATGTTTGTGAGCCGTTGATCGCCTTCGAGTTTGGAAGAGGCCAACATGAATTGCGAGACTATATCTCCAGCTGAAAGTCTTCTTTTGAGCTTTTGTTTCCCAGTGAAGCAAAACTTACAAGCCATATTGCAACCCACTTCGCTTGAAACACACAACGTCAGTCTCTCTTTTGAAGGAATAATTACGGACTCGAAGGTTTGCGACGAGTATTTTTCAGAAGCTGGCAGTCTAAACAAAAACTTCTGTGTACCGTCGATGCTTTTAAGGTGAGAAACAATTTCAAGGCCTCTGAATTCTAAAATTTTTGGAAGTTCCGCACGAAGGTCTTTAGAAAGGTTTGTCATCTGTTCAAAGTCGGTAACACCCTTTTGATAAACCCATGAAAAAATCTGTTGCGCACGAAATTTTTCTTTGCCGTATTTCTGTAGGATTTCTTTGAGTTGATCGAGGGTTAGATCATAAAAATTTTTTTTATCGTAAACGATACTTTCAGATTCTGGTTCAGGAATAAATGGTTTGAATTGAGTTGATTGACTGGAAATGGAATCAACTTGCGTTTCTTGAGACATCTTTTTTTCCTTTCAAGCACCCGGACGGTAAATTGGCTTTTAGCTTGGTTTTACCTTGTCAGTTTAGAGCGTTTTTGCCCATATGCTTAGCTTGTTACAGCCTCGCTATCACCGCTGATAGCTGTTTATTTGAAGCGTTGTTTCTATGCTTAAACCCCTTAAAACACAAGTTTATTGTAAAAAATCCTCTCCGATTGCCCGGTAAGGTATATAAAGGTGATTTGCGTATGCGGCGGGATTCGGGCCAAGAATTAGATTTCTCGATGATCAAAATTTAGCGCTAAACTCCGGGCCATTCGAAGAGTCATTTATTTAAAAAACTCGGGATCCTTAGATTCCGAGTCTTTTTTGTGATCCTGTTCGATTTTTTTTGCAACTTTACCCTGAATTCCAACCCATTCTGGCCAGAAAACCATAAATACGAAATAAAGAACTATTAAGCCGACAATCAATCCTAGTTCTAACACGAGTAATCTCCTATCAACCCCTCGTAAACGAATCCTTCAGCTCAGAGATATCACAAGTCGCACAACCAATCTTAGCTACGACAACTCCTGCTGCGTGATTCGCTATCAGACAACTCTCTTTTAACGAAATTCCATTACACCAAGCAAGGGCCATAGC
>JAEYZS010000023.1 GCA_023427925.1 Pseudomonadota bacterium
AAACTTTAGAGATATCAATCCCCTAGTGTCTCCGATTAAAACCATTTACTTAGTTATTCTCTGTTTGATGACTATGGTAATTATGTTGGGCGCAACATGGTTCGGTTTTTATCTTGCGAAACAGTTGGCGACTCCACTTGCATCTTTGGGTGAGGCAGCCGACCAAGTGGCTCAAGGAAATTATCAGCAAGTAAACATTGAAACCGGCTCTCAAGAAATCAATCAGTTGGTTAAAAACTTCAACAGAATGACTGCATCTTTATCCGAGTCCGAAAAAGAAATCTTAGAGGTGAACAAAAACCTTAAAACCACTCTTGATATTTTGGACGAGCACAATAGATACATCGAAGTTATTTTATCTAATGTTAGTGCTGGTGTGATTTCTGTGGATAGAGAAGACAATATTACAACGATGAACCCTAAAGCGGCTCAGCTTCTCCGCATACCTCTAGACAAATACATCGGAAGAAACGTCTACGATATTCTTCAAGGACAAAACAAAGAGACTTATCGTGAAATTGTGACTCAAATGCGAAAAAACAATTTTAAGAATCTTCAAAAGGAACTGCGTATTCCTATTGGTGATGATTCTCTATTGATGAAGTTAACGATCACAATGCTTAAGGATGAGCGAGCAAAAGATTTAGGCTTTGTCATTGTTTTTGACGATCTTACAGAACTCGTTAACGCGCAAAGAGCATCCGCATGGAGAGAGGTCGCAAGACGTATTGCCCATGAAATCAAAAACCCTCTTACGCCAATTAAGCTGTCAGCTCAACGGCTAGAAAAGAAATTCGGAGACCAGGTGCAGGATCCGGCGTTCCAGGCTTGCACCGAAATGATCATAAAACAGGTGGATGAATTAAAAAATCTTGTGAACGAGTTTAGTTCGTTTGCAAGAATGCCGCAGATTAATCCAAAGATGGGTTCGCTCAACAATATTATACAAGAGACCTTGGTGCTTTACT
Organism: Pseudomonadota bacterium; assembly: GCA_023427925.1. Classification (GTDB taxonomy): domain Bacteria; phylum Bdellovibrionota; class Bdellovibrionia; order Bdellovibrionales; family JAEYZS01; genus JAEYZS01. Next base: position 969 of record JAEYZS010000023.1, read on the forward strand.
CAACCGGACACAAGGAAACCCAGTTTAATTTTTACCCAGATCAAAGTCTTCCGGATTTTGAGTTTGACCAAGAACAAATCAAACGTGTGATTACAAATTTGTTAGAAAATGCAGTTGCCGCTTTAAGCGGATCCCAAGGGCCTACGATTGAGCTGGTGACCCAGTTTGATGCTCAGTTGAGTATCGTTAAAGTGCGAATTAAAGATAATGGTTGCGGAATCGATTCTGATGTGAGAGATCGGATTTTTGAACCTTATTTCAGTACTCGAGATAGCGGCACAGGATTAGGTCTAGCGATTGTAAAGAGAATCATAGAAGATCATCACGGGTTTATCAGAGCATTTTCAAATCAGCCTACTGGAACGGAGTTTGTCATCGAGTTGCCAGTGGTTGGTTTAAAGAAAACAGGAACGGAGGAGAGTCGTGAGTATGAGAACAAAGCATAAAGTATTGGTCGTCGACGATGAAAAACCAATATGTGAAGTTTTGACTGCGGAACTATTAGATGAAGGATATGAAGTAGCGGTTGCCAACAACGGTGAAAGCGCGCTGAAGTCCATTGAGACCTTTGATCCGGATGTAGTTTTACTGGATATCTGGATGCCGGGTAAAATTGACGGTATCGAAGTTCTTCAGGCGGCTCGTTCTCGCTTCCAAAATCCCGAATTCATTATGATGTCAGGTCACGGAACAATCGAAACAGCGGTCAAGGCAACAAAGCTAGGAGCATGGGACTTTGTCGAAAAGCCGTTGTCTAGTGACCGTATATTTATTCTGATCAAAAACATTTTAGCGTATCAACAAGAGCGTAACGAAAAAATGGCCCTGCTCAACAAACTGAGAAAGAATTTTGCAATCTATGGTCATTCACAACCAATTCAAGATTTAAAAAAGAATATTGCAAGAGTCGCGCACACAAATGAAACGTGTCTGATACAAGGCCAAATGGGTGTGGGCAAAACCTTAGTCGCTCAAAATATACACTATCTCTCAGAGAGAGCGAGTCAGCCATTTGTTGAAATCAACTGCCGTCTGGTTCCGCAAGATCTCATCGATATGCAAATATTCGGCTTCGACAAGAAGCCTTTGATTGGATTAGATGAAACGCAAAAAGGAAAGGTGGATCTTGTTCAAGGAGGGACTCTCTATCTAAAAGAAATTTCTTATCTCAATAAGGACACCTTAGCAAAGATTGCAAAGCTAATTGAAACTAAGAATTTCCAAAGAGTGGGAAGTCAGCAAACTTTAGAATCGGACGTTCGAATTATAGCTTCCAGCACGCAGCCTTTGGATGATAAAACCGCTGCAATTTTTTCGAAAACTCCGCTCATAGTTCCGGCGTTAAAGGACAGGTGCGACGACATTCCTGTTCTCGTTCAGCACTTTAGCGAAATTTATGCGAACGAAAGCGGTACGAGAACAAAAAATATTACAGATGATGCATTAGAAACACTCACTGCTTACTCTTGGCCAGGAAACGTAAGAGAGCTTAAGAACTTTATTGAGCGTGTATATATCTTGGTAGAAAAGGACGAAGTGGATTCTAAAGATTTATCAGAGTCAGGATTAGTTGTTGGACCGGATCAAGGTGCAATTACGGGTTCAAGCTTGAAAATTGCCCGCGCTATTTTTGAGAAACAATATATTCTTAAAAAGTTAGAAGAAAACAGAGGCAATGTTAGTAAGACAGCAGAAATGATTGGATTAGAAAGAAGTCATTTGCACAGAAAAATGAAAACCTATGGAATTGAGAGCTAGATAAAGTAAAGGACAGCAAGATTTATGAAGTGGACTCAGACACATATTTTTACATTGAGAGAAGCGCCTTCAGACGCGGAACTCGCATCTCATAAACTTTTAATGAGAGGCGGCTACGTAAAAAAAATAGCCCCGGGCATTTTTGTTTACAATGATTTAGCGTTGCGTGTGATCCGTAAAATCGAAGCCATCGTTAGAAAAGAAATGAACAAATATGCTACTGAAATCCTAATGCCTATGGTTCAACCTAGAGAGCTTTGGGATGAAACAAATAGATGGTCGCAAATGAGCGAGCTTTTAAAATTTAAGAACCGAGCCGATCAGTGGTTCTGTCTTGGTGGAACCCATGAAGAGGTTGTGACTGACGTTGTAAGAACAGATGTAAAGTCCTACAGAGATCTCCCAAAGTTTCTATACCAGATTCAAACAAAATATAGAGATGAAATTCGTCCAAGATATGGGTTAATGCGCGCACGTGAGTTCATAATGAAGGACGCCTATTCATTTGATACAAATGTAGAAGAAGCTCATAAGAGTTACGATAAGATGTACTCGGCTTATAATAATATATATAAACAAATGGGCTTAGATTACAGAGTGGTTCAGGCCGATGCGGGAAACATTGGTGGAAGTAAAACTCACGAGTTCCAAGTTTTAGCAGAAGCCGGTGAAGACTACTTGTTAGTAGCAGATGAAGTGGCATTTAACGTTGAAGTTGCACCAATAAATGTACCTGAGCCTGAAAAGGGTGAAGCTCCTAGAGAAATGGAGGAATTTGCGACTCCAGGATTGAAAACCATCGAGGAGCTTGCAAAGTCTCTCAATGTAAAACCAGAAAATCTGGTTAAGACACTTTTCTTGAAGAAAGAAGATGGAAAACCTATTTGTGTGATCATAAGAGGCTCTGACGAACTTAATCCAGTAAAGCTTAAGAACCTTATCAAAGGTATAAACCCACCTGAAATGATGACGGATGAAGAAGTAAAAGCGTTGACGGGCGCGAGCCCGGGCAGTTGTGGCCCACAAGGATTGAAAGTGCCTGTTTATATGGATAACTATTTGCTCGGTCGTACAAACTATGTTGTTGGTGCAAATAAAGATGGATTCCATGTTCGCAACGTAAACCCAGAAAGAGATTTTAAAGTAACGGCAACGGGTGACTTGAGACTGGCGAAGGAAGGTGACTTAGCGCCAAATGGTAAGCCCTATAGGGCTTACAAGGGCATTGAAGTTGGGCATATCTTTTATCTCGGAACAAAGTATTCTGAAGCAATGAAGGCTGTTTATTTGGATAAAAACGGTAGAACTCAACCTATTGAGATGGGTTGTTATGGAATCGGTGTTTCAAGAACTATGCAGGCAGCGATTGAACAAAACCATGATGCCAATGGAATTGTATGGCCTAAAGAAATTGCTCCATATCAGGTTCATATTTCAGTTTTGGATCCAAAAGATGAAAAAGTTATGTCTCAAGCTCAGAAGCTCCATGATGCTTTGGAAGAGGTCGATATTGAAGTCTTATTAGACGATCGAGACGAGCGACCTGGTATTAAGTTTAAAGATGCGGACCTTCTTGGATTTCCGCTTCGTGTGAATATTGGGAAAAAAGGATTGGATAACAACGAAGTAGATTTGGTGGTAAGGAAAACAGGTGAACAATCTAAATTGGCTCCCGATCAAGTCTATTCTCGAATTGTAGAGCTTTTAAATTAAATCGGGTCCCCATAGCTCAACTGGATAGAGCCACGGTTTCCTAAACCGTAGATCCACGTTCAAGTCGTGGTGGGGATGCCACTATTAGACAGGCGTAGGTGCTCATTAAAAACGAGGTTTTGCTTTTGAACAATAATTTTGAAGTCATGAAGAACCCTATCTTTTTAGCTCTAGATTTGGATGACAAGTATCAGGCTCTAAACTTAGTTGAAAAAAGCAAGAATCTTGTAGGTGGATTTAAGATCGGTCCGAGATTGGTTTTTCGTCATGGAACAGAAATCATCTCTCAAATTTCAAAAATTGCTCCCGTATTTTTAGATTTTAAATTTCTTGATATACCGTCAACTATGGATTCGGCAGTGAGGGCTGCTTTTGAAGCCGGAAGTACTTTTGTTACCGTTCACGCCACGAGCGGCCCCGAAGCTCTAAAGCTTTTAGCAAAGACCGAAAAAGAACTCGCAAAGATTCGGCCATTTCATATCCTAGCCGTGACGTTATTAACGAGCTTTTCAAATGACACACTTCCTGCGAACTACGATAACACCTCAATTGCGGAGCAGATCGGGGCATTGGTGCAGCAGTCTGTGGATTGCGGGATTACATGTTTCGTATGTTCACCCCATGAACTGAAAACATTAAAAGAAAAATTTCCGCATTGTCATTTCACCACACCGGGAATTCGACTGCAAGGCAGTCCCTCGGATGATCAAAAAAGAACGGACACACCGAGCGAAGCCCTAAAAAAAGGGGCCTCCGCTTTAGTTATAGGGAGACCCGTTTACAATGCTCAAGATCCTCAAAATGTTTTAAATGAAATTCTATCCTCGCTGGGCGGCTATTAATAGCACTTGCCGCGATAGTATTGAACCATTTTAGTGACTTCAGTAACAGAGCCTTCGCAGCTAACTTCAGCTGTATACCAAATGTATTTTGATAGATTCAAGAATCGGTTATCAACTTCTGTAGCAACGACATCGCTAACGACTTCACAGTCTGTAAATAACGCTAGAGTTCTGATTTTATCTTCTCCAACTTCAAAACAAGCTTCGATTAGCGCTTGGTCTGAAATTGCAAATGCGTTGGAAGACAAAAAGAAAGTCATTAAAGCAAACAATAAGATCTTATTCACGAGTTACCCCTTTTGATTTGATCTTACTCTAGCTATTGCTGCGAGAAAAATCTTTAGGCAATTTGAGGTTTGTAAGTCTTACTTTATCTCAATTAAAATAGTGTTTAAAAGATTTCAGAGTGCTTATGCGGTTGCAATTTTCAGCAAGCGCAAGTAAACACTGAGTCATGAGAAAAATTGTAGGTCTTCATTCAGTAAAAGAAGTTTTTAAAGTGCGTCCAGATAAAATCAAAACTTTGATTTTGAAACGAGACTACGAATACATACCAGAGCTAAAAGAGTTCTTCAATATTGCTAAAGGCAGAAAGATTGCAGTTAAAGTCACTTCTGTAAACGAGATCGATAAAGTTTGCGAAGGCAATCAAGGTGTGATGGTCGAAGTTGTGGGGGAGCCAGAATTTCCTTGGGAAAAATTAAAGGACGATAAGCCCGCATTGGTATTGGGATTGGATGGTTTAGAAGATCCTCAAAACCTTGGAAATATTTTAAGGACATCATGGTTATTAAACACAAAAGGTATTTTAATTACAGAGAGTAAATCGGTTGGATTAACGCCTTCAGTTTGTAAGATTGCCAGTGGTGGAGCAGAGCACGTGGGTGTAGAAACCTATAACCAACTTTTTCAACCTCTCAAGCAACTCAAAGAGCAAGGCTTCTGGGTCTATGGATTTAGTGAAAAGGCTGAAAAAAGCCTTTGGGACACGGAATTTAATCACAAGTGTGTAATTGTGGCAGGGTCGGAAATGAAGGGGATGCGCCCCCAAACCCTAAAAGAATGCGACGAGCTTATAAAAATCCCTCAGATTGATGCTCAGGCAAGTCTAAATGTAGCAACTTCTGTCTCCATTGGAGTTGCAGAGTTTTGTCGTCAACATATGAAAAACTAAGGCTTTTTTTGGATTTGAGAGCATTCCATTTGGGGCGCAGTTGGCGAGAGTGCGGCACCCCCCGGATAAACGCCCATAAAAAAGGCAAATTAAAAATCAAAACACCCAAATAATATCTTTGACTTAAGTCAGCTATTTATTTAAAAAAAAAGACTTCTTTGAACAGTTAGGCATAGGTTTGTGCTGATTCTTGTGGTTTCGCTAGAGTCAAACAAAGCGGCGAGTTCAAAAATGTTGTGTGCTGGTTTAGCTCAATTGGTAGAGCAGCTGATTTGTA
>JAEYZS010000118.1 GCA_023427925.1 Pseudomonadota bacterium
TTTCTCGCCAATCCAACCTTGTCCCACATGATTTGACCAAGCTCTTTGTAGAATTCAAGAACAGTTTTTTTGCCTTTGCTACCCATTTCAATAAACTTGGCAACTTTTGCTTTTACTTCTCTTTCAGTCTCTATAAATTCTTTATCGTCTGTCGTTACTTTTTTAAACGATTCAGATGCGATGTAATCTCCGATTGTATAAGGGATTACAAAGTAACCATCCGCAAGACCCTGCATGAGCGCTGATGCCCCAAGCCTGTTTGCGCCGTGATCAGAAAAGTTCGCTTCTCCAAGGGCATAAAGGCCTGGAATACTCGTCATAAGGTTATAGTCCACCCATAATCCACCCATCGTGTAGTGAATCGCTGGATACATTTTCATTGGAACCTTATATGGATCTTCTCCTGTGATTTGCATATACATATCAAAGAGGTTTCCGTATTTGTCTTTAATCACACTGAGACCATCGCGCTTGATTGCATCTTTAAAGTCAAGATACACGGCTTGGCCAGTAGGACCTACTCCAAGTCCATTGTCGCAAACCTCTTTTGCGTTACGTGAAGCCACGTCGCGAGGAACAAGGTTTCCGAAACTTGGATACTTTTCTTCTAGGTAGTAGTAGCGATCTGCTTCAGGAATTTGTGCTGGATCTTTTTTTGCATCCTCTTTTTTGCGAGGAACCCAAACACGTCCATCGTTTCTGAGAGATTCGCTCATGAGAGTCAACTTTGATTGGTGATGACCAGAAACAGGGATGCAAGTAGGATGGATTTGAACGTAGCAAGGGTTTGCAAAGTACGCTCCGCGCTTGTGAGCTCTCCATGCTGCAGTCGCATTGGAATTATGTGCGTTTGTGGAAAGGAAGTAAACTCTTCCGTATCCACCTGTGCAAAGAAGGACTGCATCGCCAGCGTATCTTTCGATCTGACCAGTGACGAGGTTTCTGCAAATAATCCCACGAGCTTTTCCGTCTACCATGACGAGATCAAGCATCTCACGGCGAGAGAAGTTTTTAATTTTACCGGCTTGAGTGTTTTTCATTAGAGCAGAATAAGCTCCTAATAAAAGTTGCTGGCCGGTTTGACCACGAGCATAGAAAGTTCTTGAGAGCTGAGCTCCACCGAAGGAACGATTTGCAAGAGCGCCACCATATTCGCGAGCAAACGGAACCCCTTGAGCCACACATTGGTCAATGATGTTTGCACTCACTTGGGCGAGTCTGTAAACGTTGGCTTCACGAGCTCTATAATCTCCGCCTTTAATTGTGTCATAAAATAATTTGTGAACGCTATCACCATCATTTGGATAGTTTTTAGAAGCGTTTATACCACCTTGAGCTGCAATCGAGTGAGCACGTCTTGGGCTATCTTGAATGCAGAAAGTTTGAACATTGTAACCCAGCTCTGCTAACGAAGCAGCAGCGGATGCGCCGGCCAATACTGTTCCAACAACTAAGATCGTGTGCCTCCGTGTGTTGTTTGGGTTAACGAGTTTAATATTAAACTTGTGGCTGTCCCATTTATCCTTGAGAGGCCCCTCTGGAATTTTCGAATTGAGTGACATAGTTCTCCTAATATTTCTGTTCTCAACAAAGTCGCTAATAATTATCTAAAATAAATCCAAATTGGAATTCCCATGAACCCCAAAGAAACAAAAACCGCTAATGCAATAGCCAGTTTTTCTAAGAATCGGTGTAAAGAAGGGTTCTTTGCGCCTAGAGATTGGAATGCGCTCCAGAAACCATGTCGCATATGGAAGGCGAGCATGATCATGGCAAAAACATAAATAATAACATAGACTGGGTTTTGAAAAGTTTCGATAACCAATCTGTGAAGATCTCGGATTTGCTTTCCGTCCATATCTACAACGTATCCGTCAGGGATAGCTGGCCCAAATCTAAATTGCCAGACGTGCAACACAAGGAAGGCAAGCAATAGAACACCCGATACAATCATAAATCTCGATGAAAGATTCGCACGGCTTGGGCCCCCTTTAGATTGATAGACTTTATATCCTACTGGACGAGCGGCTCTATTGAGGCGAGAGACTTGGATCGCTGTTACAATGTGTACTAAAAATAGAACCAAGAGGCCGATTTCCCCAACATAAAATAAGATTCCAAAGGACGCCAACAACTCGGCATATCTGTTAAATGCGGTGCCGTCTGGATAGTAGAGAGAAATATTTCCTGAAAGGTGTCCAATAACAAACAAGATCAAAAATAACCCTGTTACGGCCATTGTGACTTTCTGGAAAACGGTTGAACTTACGATACGATTAAATTTACTTGATGGATTGAGCGCCATGCTGCAGTTACTCCGTATGGAACGATTATCAGTTGGATTTCATTAAATAAAATGGCATGAACTAAGAGGTTGTTCAACCATTTCCATTCAATCCCGGATGGCCAATAAAATGTTTTTCGATTTATTCAAGGCGTCAAACCCCTTATGAATTCATGTTGTTGTTTGGCTAACCCCTTTTGATGGGGTATTTATTCGGGGCACCTTTTTAGCTTCGACGAAGGGAGAACTTTTTGACGGATTTATTGTCGCCTGTGAAAAACTCAATCGAAAAACTAGATTTAGTTCTCCGAACAAATCATTCCGTTCCTGAGATTCCAGATCTTTTAAATCGCACAGTTCTTGTCGGCGGAAAAAGGCTTCGTCCTGCTTTATGTTTTTTGATGGGGCAGGCTTTAGGTGTGCCTCAAGAAAGAATGATTCCCTTTGCGAGAGCTGCAGAATTTACACATTCAGCATCTTTGGCTCATGATGACGTGGTGGACAATGCCTCGACTCGTCGCAATTTAAGAACAATCAATGCGGAGTCTTCGAACAAAAGAGCAGTTCTTGCGGGCGATTTATTGCTCGCTCGAGTGATGGTGGAACTCTCTGAAAGTGGCGATTTAGACATAATACATGATCTCGCACTTGTGATTGAAGATCTCGTAAATGGCGAATGGCTTCAAATTGATATCCGTGGTAATATCAATACGACTTTGAATGAACTTATCGAAGTCTCTAAGCGTAAAACAGCAAGCCTCATGAGCTGGTGTTGTTTGGTGGCAGCAAGAGTTTCAGAGCACAATAATTCAGACCTTCGACAATTGGCTTCAGAGTTTGGTGAAAACCTAGGAATAGCTTTCCAAATGATTGATGACGTCATTGATTTTACAGAGTCTGGGGAAAAAGATTTTGCAAAGGATTTGAAAGAGGGCATTGTAAATTATGTTGTTTCAGACCTTTTAAAGAGAAAACCAGAGCTTAAGCCGGAAACAGAAAAACTTCTCGGCCAAAAGGAGATCGGTGAGCTTCCATGGAGTTCAGAAGCTCTAGAAGAGTCTTTACAGAATATTAGAAACTTGTCCCAAGCTTACTTACAGCGCGCGGAAGAAAAGCTCGTTGAAATAAAAAAAATGGTTCCTGCACAAACACAAATTGCAAAAGAAAGTTATGCTTCATTAGAAAATCTTCTCCAGTTCTTAAGCATCAGAGGTCACTAAAATGGAATTTCCCTTGAGCGCCCAAACTCCAAATAAAGAAAAATCTCAAGTTCGAGTGGGGCCCTATACATTCAAGCCCAATTCATTTTTGATGATTGCGGGTCCATGCTCTATCGAAAGCGAAGAGCAGGCCTTTGATATCGCAATGGCAGTTAGAAAATCAGGTGCACATATCTTAAGAGGTGGTGCTTTTAAGCCAAGAACATCTCCATACTCTTTTCAGGGTTTGGGCCACGAAGGATTGCGTATTCTCTCTCAAGTCAAAAAAGAACTCCAAATGCCGATCGTTACAGAAGTGATGGATGTTCGTGATCTTGAAAACGTCGCTGAAGTTGCGGATCTGGTTCAAATCGGAACTCGCAATATGCAAAATTTTTCTCTCTTAAAAGAACTCGGACGTATCAATAAACCCATTATGCTCAAAAGAGGCTTGGCCGCAACCATCAAGGAATGGCTTTTAAGTGCTGAATACATTCTTAAACATGGAAATGATAATGTCATTCTTTGTGAGAGAGGTATTAGATCCTTCGATCCAGAAACAAGAAACTTATTGGATTTAAGTGCGGTAGCGTTGATACGCGAAATGAGTCATTTACCAGTGATTGTAGATCCTAGTCATGCACTAGGTCGCAGAGATATTCTAGAGCCTATGACAAAAGCGGCAATGGCTTGCGGAAGTTACGGTGCCATGATTGAAGTTCATGATCGCCCTGAATTGGCTCTTTCGGACGGAGCGCAGGCGATAAATTATGCTGATTTTGATTTTATGTCTAAAAACTTGAGAAAAATGGCGACAGCATTAGATATTCACATCCCGTCGAATCAGCCAGTACAAAGTTCGCAAGTGTTATCTCTGTAATAAGGGCTCGATAATGAAGCTAAGATCTTCAAAAGAATTTTTTGGAACACCAAAGCTTCCGGGAGATAAATCCATTTCTCATCGGTGCTTGATGCTTTCTGCTTTAGCGCATGGAGTTTCAGAATTTCAAAATATGTCTGAAGCACTGGATGTGATTTCGACTGAAAAACTTCTGATGGATCTTGGAGTTGAAATTTCTAGAAACGAAACCCATGTCCGTGTGAATTCTTCAGGAAGACTAAAGGCTCCGATAAAATCTCTCAATTGCGGTAATGCAGGAACGTTAATGCGTTTGATGATGGGAGTGTTGAGTGCTCAAGATTTTTCAAGTGAACTCATTGGCGATGAATCTCTTCAGCAACGACCAATGAAAAGAGTTCTTGAGCCGCTCGCCCAAATGGGAGCCAAGATTAAATTAAGAGATAATCAGTTTGCTCCAGTGAAAATCAGTCCATCTAATTTGCAAGGAATTACTTACGATTTAAAAGTGGCATCGGCTCAAGTGAAGTCAGCGATCTTACTCGCGGCTCTTTATGCTGAAGGCAGAACCGTTATTTCGGGAAAGATCGAATCTCGCGATCATACGGAAAGACTACTAAAATACTTTGGTGCAGATATAGACGTCGGTGATTACAGCATTTCTTTGCATGGCAGACAAATGTTACATAATAATTCATATCGAATCCCCAATGATATCTCTGCTGCAAGCTTTTGGATTGCGGCTGGAATCTTAGCGGAGAGAAGTGAAGTCTTCCTTGAGAACGTTGGAGTCAATCCAACACGCATGGGATTTGTAAATGTCTTGCTTAAAGCAGGCGCCTGGATTCGGACTGAGAATATTGAAATCACTCCAGAGCCCGTTGCAAATCTTACGGTAAAGAGTTCTCAACTCAAAGCTTTTGATATTTGCGAAAATGAAGTGGCTTCGTTGGTTGATGAAGTTCCGCTTTTGGTTCTTTTGGCAACGCAAGCTGAGGGAGTTTCACGAATCAACGGTGTTGGAGAGTTAAGATACAAAGAATCAGATCGTATTAAAGCGACGGTGGATGCAATCGAAGCCCTCGGTGGGCATGTGTTTGTTGAAGACGACACAATTATAGTACCAGGTCGACAAAAATTACGACCTGGCGTCGTAGAGTCCTATCATGACCATCGTATTGCAATGATGGCAGCAGTAGCAAAATACTGTGTAGAGGGTGTTATCGAAATTAATGACTTCGATTGTGTGCGAATTTCTGATCCATACTTTGAAGATCAAATTTCTGGAAAATCACTATTGGGTTACGTGAGAGAGCAATTATCGGAGCTATTATGAGTGCAAAAAAATTTGCCGTCCTAGGTCACCCGATTAAGCACTCGCTTTCTCCAAAAATATTTGAATGCTTTAAAAGCGCAACTTCCGTTGAGGCTTTTACCTACGAAATTCTGGATATCTCGCAAGAAGAGTTTAATTTCAGTCAATTTGAAAATTATGACGGCCTAAATGTCACCTCGCCTTACAAAGCACAAGTCCTTGAGTATGTCGATAAAATATCCTATGAGGCCCAGGTTCTAGGAGCAGCCAATGTTCTAAAGAAAAATTCAGAAAATAAATTCGACGCCTATAATACGGATGTCTATGGTTTTAAAAATAGCTTTGCTCGAAGCTTTAATTTCGGTGCGAGCAGAAACCAAAAAATTCTAGTATTGGGTTCTGGAGGAGCGGCAAAGTCAGTCTTTATGGCTTTAACACAATTGGGCTTTGAAAACTTGTGCTTCAAAGCAAGAAGTCCTACGGCTTTTGCAAACTTTAAAATCCCCGTGATGGAATTCGATTCATCTCAGATCAAACCAGACATTGTTATCAATGCGACGACAATTGGAATGGGCGCGGCACCTGCTTATAAAGATTTCTTTAAAATTGACTATTCCAATGTGAGTTTGGCTTACGATCTCATATACTCTCCAAAAGAAACTCCTTTTATGAAGTTCGCTCAAGATCAAGGAGTTTCAAATACAAAAAACGGAGAAGAAATGTTGATTTTACAAGCCTATGAGACATTTAGGATTTGGTTTCCGGAAGTTCAATTCTCCGTTGAAGATGCATTACAGGCAGTAAAGGGGTTAATATGAGGTTTTTAACTGCAGGTGAATCTCATGGAAAAGCTCTCACAGGAATCCTAGAAGGTGTTCCCTCAGGACTTTCTCTAACAAAAGAGGACCTTAAAAAGCAGCTATTCCGCCGGAAAAAAGGCTATGGACGTGGCGATAGACAAAAAATTGAAACCGAAGATATAGAAATCCTTTCGGGTGTTCGTTTTGGAAAAACATTGGGTTCTCCAATTACTCTTTTAATAGAAAACAAAGATTGGCCCAACTGGGAAAAGACAATGAGTGTTTCAGGTGAAGAAAACTCCGATAGGGAAGTTCTTGTGCCTCGTCCAGGACATGCCGACTACGTGGGTGCTCTCAAATACGATCATAGCGATATGAGAAATGTTTTAGAGCGAGCCTCAGCGAGGGAAACCACGATTCGTGTTGGAGTGGCAAGTATTGCTCGTCGCTTTTTAGAAGAGTTAAATATTTATGTTTTGAGTCGAGTTGTGCAAATTGGAAAAACTAGAGATGAGTCCGTGTGGCCACAAAAGATTGATGACTTTGATGTTTTACAAAACCAAATTGATTCAGACCCTCTGAGATGTTTGAGTGAATCGGTATCCTCTCAAATGAAAGACGAAATCGATATTTGCGCAAAAGAAGGCGACACATTGGGTGGGATATTTGAAGTCGTCGCCTATAATTTACCTTTGGGCTTGGGTAGCTACACTCAATGGGATCATCGTATAGAAGGAAGAATTGCTCAAGCCTTTATGAGTCTTAACGCCATTAAGGGAGTTGAAATCGGAGAAGGGTTTGAAAGTGGGAAAAGACGTGGATCCCAGGCCCACGACGAAATTATTTTGAATAACAATAAAAACGGAATTGATTATAAGACCAATCGAGCAGGAGGCTTGACAGGCGGAATGACAACGGGCCAGCCACTTCTAGTTCGAGCTGCAATGAAGCCTATTTCTACTCTCAAAAAACCACTCAGCTCAATTTCTATAAAAGAAAAAAAAGAGACCCAAGCTCATTTTGAACGCTCTGATGTGTGCGCAGTTCCATCAGCGGCTGTGATCGGTGAGTCACTCCTATGCCTCGTACTTATGGAAGAAGTCATTAAGAAGTTTGGGGGAGATTCCATTGGTGAAATTAAAAAAAGATATTTGGAATGGTTAGACCATGAAAAAAGCAAATTCTCCTAAAGGGAATAACAATATTTTTATCACCGGCTTTATGGGCAGTGGAAAGACGACTGTGGGAAAAGTGTTGGCAAAAAAGCTCAATCGTAAGTTTATAGATTTGGATGAGGCGATCGAAGACTTCATGGATAAAAAAATCTATGAAATCATCGAAAAATTTGGTGAAGATTACTTTAGGAAAATAGAAAACCAGCAGTTGGCACTTGCCTGCAAAGAAAAAGAGACTGTGATTGCCCTAGGCGGGGGAAGTCTTATTGCTCCTAAAAATCAATATCAAATCCGAAGATCGGGTTCCCTTGTTCATCTCTGGGCAAACGAAAGTACCTTGATGTCTCGTCTTGAAAACACAAACACAAGACCACTTTTAAAATCAGGTAAAGGTTTAAGAGAATTGTACGAAGAAAGAAAGCCCGGCTATGCTTTAGCAAATGTGTGTGTTCAAGCCGATGAGAGGTCGCCTGAGCGAATTGCATCCAATATTATTAATGAGCTTGAAAGAATGAAATGAAAAAGACATCCATAGAATTTAACTCCTTTTCCTTTGATCAAACTGCTCGCGCGATAGTGATCTATGATATTGCGCTAAAAAAATATAAAAATGAAATCTTGAAAAAATGTAAGAATGCAGTTCCTATTAGTATTCGAGCTCATGAGACTTCTAAAAACATCGCAAATGTCATCCGGATATATAAGGTGTTATCTCGTAATCATGTAGACAAAAAATCTGTTGTTGTTGCTTTAGGTGGCGGAGTTGTCGGTGACATTGCTGGTTTTATTGCGTCCACATATCTTCGAGGACTTCCTTTGATTTCTGTACCAACGACGATCCTTTCTCAAGTGGATTCGAGTCTCGGAGGGAAGAATGGCGTTAACCTTGAAACGGGCAAAAATTTGGTTGGCACATTTTACCAACCGGACCGAGTTATCATTGATTTTAAATATTTAGAAACCCTCTCCGATAGAGAAATTGTGAGTGGACTTGGAGAAGTCTTAAAGTATTCCATTCTTGATAAAAAAATTGAATTCCCTGAATTTGACAGTCATAAGACAAACAGGAAAGCTTTTTTAAGAGCGATCAAAAAGCTAACGCCGTCTTGCGTAGCATATAAAATGAAACTCGTCCAAAAAGATGAGCGAGATGAAAAAGGCATACGTCAGTTGTTGAACCTCGGTCATACGTTCGGTCATGCTTTAGAAGCGCTGACTTCTTACAAAAAGTTTAAACATGGTGAAGCTGTCATCTGGGGGATTAAATTTGCATGTCTTGTGTCTTACACTAAGAATATGATGCACTTTGAGGATTTTAGAGACGTAATGAATTTAGCAAATCGTCTGCCTATTCCACCATTGCCTAGAAATTTAAATCCTGAAATGTGTTATAAGTTAGCGCTCAGGGATAAAAAGTCAGAGAATCAAAAAGTCAAGATGGTCCTCCTCAAAAAAAGAGGGGACGTAAAGACTCAACAAGTTGTCAGTAAGCAGGAATTTATAAATGCAGTAAAGCTCATTAAGGATTTCTCATGAAAAAAATATTGATTATTCATGGCCCCAACCTAAATCTTCTAGGTGAGCGTGAGCCTGAGATTTACGGCTCTATGACTTTAAATGAACTTAATCATGAGCTAGAGAAATTTGTTGGAAATCGAGCTGAGTTAGTTTTTTTTCAATCCAATCATGAAGGGGCGATCATAGACTGTCTTCATGAATTTCGAAAGTCTGTTTCAGGAGTCATAATCAATGCGGGAGGGTACACCCATACCTCTGTTGCTATTCGGGATGCCATTTCTTCAATTCGAGTTCCAACCATTGAAGTGCATTTGACGGATATTTATAAGAGAGAAGAATTTAGAAGACGTTCTCTTTTAAAAGAAGTCTGCAAAGCACAGTATCTGGGCGAGGGAATTCAATCCTACAAGAAAGCTTTGAATTATCTTATTGAGTCTCCAGAACGAATTTGAGGGATGCGGCCTCGATAAGGAAATCCCGTCGAAGCTAGGCTGTAATCACACTCTTCAATGTAGCCACTTTCGTTATTTCTACGACACTCCATAATAACATTGTTCCCTTTTTTTAGAGTCGTGGTCACAAAATCTAGAATCCTGTTTTTAGAAGAAAAGCCTAATCGTTGTATTTCCTGTGATCTCATAACGAGGTTCGCGAGTAAAACATAATTTTCTCTAGTGTTGACTTGGTCCTGGAGGAGTTCAATGTGAGAATTATCGAGCGTTGTTACTTTTTCGCCATTCACATAGATCGCTATCTGTGTGCCTCTCGTGTTGTATGACTTACTTACATCAGACGCAAATGAGTTAACACTTACAAACACGCTCACTAAAAGAATAAGAATTTGATACATTTTATACTCCTTTCAACAAAGTACGAAAAATGTCACCCAGTGCACAAAAAGTTTATACCTGAGATGCAACTGAGGGTCTTCTCAAGTCACAAGGTAATACTATTGCAATGTATATACCGATACGAAATGCCTGTATCTGTCGAGGAGTTGAAATGTGTTTCTTGCGAGAGGATTTGCTATCACAATAGAGTTTTTTATCTTGAGTTTGGAGATTTAAAATCAATATAAAAGGTTTGAAATTTGGTGTCAGAGGGCACCCCGGTACTAACTGCTAGTTTTTACGGACCTCGGTTTTGGCGTATATTTAGATAAGTTTGCCGTCGTGATATTGTTAGAAGTCACAAAGGGGGACGGTATGAAGAAGGTCTTAGGAATAGCTGCGGTAGTGGTTTTTTTAGTGAGTTGTCTAAACGGATTAGCAACGAGTATCCTATATCAGTATGCAGCTGCAAATAAAACTCCAGTGCCAGAAGAAACTCCTGAACCGCTTAAGAAAATTGATCTTCAAACTGAAAGAGGAAACCGTGTTCACGGTTGGTACAATCAAAACGCAAAATTTAACGCTCCTGTTGTTGTTTACTTTCACGGAAATGGTGAAAACGTCCAAACGGTCAACCAATCTGGCCTTTTGGAAAAAGTGAGAAGCTTAGGAGCTCACGCCGTTGCATTTGATTTCCCGAAGTATGGTTTAAGTACAGGCGAACCAAGTCAGGAAACTGTTATAGAGGGCGCACAAGCTGTTTATGATCACTTAAAAGCCATATTCCCACAGTCTAAGATTATATTATGGGGAAGATCACTTGGGTGTGGACCAGCCACAATAATGGCGGCAAACAATCCTGATACTGCAAAGTTGATCTTGACGTCTCCTTGGAATTCTTTCTGGAAGCTTGTTAAGATTAAAGGAAATCTCTCTGACAGCAGTGCCAAGAACGCTGCCAAAGGAAACGAGTACGAAACTGAAGTTCATGCAACAAAAGTTCATATGCCAGTGTTGATTCATCATGGAACTAAGGACAGCGTGATCCCTTGGGAAATGGGAAGGGAAGTGTCAGAAGCCTTTGCAAGCCCAGATGTAAGCTTTGTTTCTATCGAAGGAGCAGATCACAATAACTTGATCGGTGAGCGTGAATGGGCTGAGATTGGCCAATTTATAAGATATTAATCTCTGATTAGTAGTAACTAATAAGCCAAAAGCAAAAACGCCAAGAGGGATCTCTTGGCGTTCTTTTTTTGAAAACTAGAATTAGTTGCCGGTGACGATAGACTCAACCATTGTGATATATCCAGCAGCCATTTCCTGTAAATTTGCTTTTGTCTCAGAGTCTGGATTCTCTAAAAGAGATAGGAAGCCTTTAACTGACTGTAGCAATTCTTCTACTTCTTGAGTGTTTGCAGTTACAGTGACAGCACCACCAAAGCTTAAATCTTTATCTGACATTTTGAGCTCTAAACCGGAAAGGATCATTTTCATTCCAAAAAAATCTAAAGCAGGTTCAGTCGTTGTCTTTACTACAACTTGAGTCGTTTTGAAATTTTCTATACGTCTATCAACTTTTAAGCTGTTGATAAACTCTCCCCAAGCCCCATTATCATCTGTTGATTTTTTGATGATGACTATTAGTCTTTCTAACTGCTCCGGGATTTGAGAAAGCGTTGCAGTCGTTGCGGCTTCTTTGAGTATTTCGAGAAGTGCTTCTTCATCTTCATTTTCTGGAGCCTGTTGACCAGCATCTTCAAGTAGAGAGCTTGCAATATGGCTATAGAGAGGAACAGCTTCTGTTTTAGAGGAAATTGTTGCATCCATTTTGAAATCTGAGTCTACGTTATCAGAGCGAACAGTCTTTCCATTTAGCTTTAGGCCTATTGTAGTTGGCTTTTGGCTCCATACTGATTCTTTAGCGGTAGCAGAGAAAGCAATCCCAGTCTTTAGAGTTTTTACCTCTTTAAGATTCGATTTTTCGTCAATTTTCAGCTCGAGCTGGGTAACAACACCATTTGTATTGGCATCCAAAACCGGAGCAACAATGTCCTTCTTAAGAACAGCGTTTACTTTTTTTAGATTTACATCATTTGCAAATGATACAGCAGATGTGAAAGCCACTGCCAATGTGATAACTAAATTTCTCATGTTTCCCCCCTAAAGGTTTGGTGTATTTATTTTTAGAACTTGGCCAATAAACCATCTTGACAATATGGTTGTCAAGATGGTTTGTAATTGTCATTATGACAAATAAGTTCCAAAATCAATAAAACTATAGATTGTCCCTTGAAATCAGTCATTTAGGGAGCGACGCTTTGTATAATATGCTTACATCTTCCAGGATGTCTTAGGTAATTCGTTCCAAGACTTGATGGACTTGGGGCGGAAAAGCCCGGAGAGTTTTTTTTCCAAAGTGCGTTGAAGCGACTCAGCGTTAAGGTTCTCACTCATTTCAACATAGGCAATAGGTCGAAGACCATATTCGTGATCGTTTTCTGGGCAAACGTAGGCTCGAGTAACTCCGTTTATCTTGAGCAGTTCTTGTTCAATGATTTCAGGAGAAATATTCTCTCCTCCAGATTGAAAAATCCGATCCGCCCGTCCTAAAACTTTTAGGCCATATTCGGAAAGCTCCCCGTTGTCTCCCGTAGAAAACCAACCGTCAATATCGAAGGGAGTTTTGAGTAAATTGTTTTCAATATATCCTTTAAAGAGACAAGGGCCTCGAAGAAAAATCTTTTGATTTTCGATCTTCAATTCACGATATTTTAGAATTTTTCCTGAACAATCAAATTGCGTAGGTTTTTTCAGTAATGACGTTGTACAAACCTGTGAAGCCATCTCTGTCATACCGTAAGATTTATAAATCGGAAGTTCTAAATCTACGGCTCTTTTAAGATAATTTTCAGGAATCGCGCTTCCGCCTAGGAGAATATGCTGAAGCGGAGTTTGAGGAAGTTGTTCGAGCGATCTAATAAACTGGGTTGAAACTAAAGATATATGGGAAGCATTGAATTGTTTTATTTGTTCGATGAGCTTATTGTTGTCGAGGAATACGACAGATGCTTCTGCAAGAATTGCTCGCACAATAATAGAAAAGCCTCCCACATGAAAAAGTGGCAGGCACAATCCCCAAGTATTCGAACTTTCAAGAGGAATATTTTCTGATGAACCTAGAGCATTATAGAAAAAGTTTCTAAGTGTAAGAAGGCAAGCTTTGCTTTTTATACTACCTGAAGTAAAAAACAGAATTTCGGAATCAATCGGAATTGTGAAATCCTCTGAGCGAGTGAGAATTGGCGGTTGTGTCGAGTCCACATGGAGAGTTTCAAAGCCCGAATGTATTTGATCGCTAATAAATAATGAGTAAGTATTGTTCTTGAGAAGCTCAGCGACCTGGGGAGCCTTAAAAAAATAATTTAAAAGTGCCGGCCTCAAATTTAAACTCATGCAAGCAAACACATATCCAGCAAAATAGAATGGATTTCTGATATCAACAAGAATAAGGCTGCCGGAAGATAAATCAAGTTGCTTTAGGTTATGGCGAATTTCTGCAACAAAGGATTTAAATTCCTTAAAAGTCAGTTCTTGGTCGTAGCTTTTGAAAAGTCTATTGTTGGAGTTAAGCTTTAGGCGCTCTAAAAAAAGTTCTTCAGACATAGATCGGTCCCTTAACAATAAAAGGATCCTCAAGGACAATAGCGTTCCTATCAATTTCAAAATCCACTAAGCTTTCCAAATAACAATCATAAGTCCCGAGGCCGTGAGTTTCTTGAGGAGCCAAGGATTGAGCCATTTGAGCAAGCTGATATATTCCTACATGAGATTCATAACTTGAGCTCAACACCAAAGATACTCGTTTAGAAATACACTTATCGTAAATTCTCTTAATTGAGTAGTAGTCACCGATTTTAGTCGGCTTTATAACAAGCGCTTTTAGTCCGTCTAAATCTTCGCGGTCAAATAAAGACAGATCTTCATCCAAGGCAAAAGGAATATGAAACTCCGAATAAAACTTCCTAAGGTCAGTAGACGTCTTTGTTGGATCTTCAATATAATCAATTCTTGAAATGTCTAAGCCTTTGAGAAGAGTCTTATAGTCTTCTAAAGAATACTTTTTATTTGCATCTATTCTAAAAGAAATACTATGGGTATGACTAAAAAGATCTTTTAAGTATTCATTGGTCTTTTTTGGATCAGAGAGAGTTTTTACTTTTAATATTCTAGTTCCCATCTTTACAAAATCCCGAAGATCAGAATCATTTTGTAGAAGCGGCTGGAAGAGTGTCTTGCCTAAAATCTTTAATCCATGCTTCTTTCGATAGAAATCCGAAAAAACACAAGACAGTGCGAACTTGAGTGATGGAAAAGTCGTATATTTTGAAAAATCGAAATCGAGAAATTTTTCCTGACTAAAAAGTAAATGGTTCCGTTTTAGGTATACTTCTATGTCATCAAAAATTTGAGTTGTGTTGATATTTTTACAATCAGAATAAACATCTTTATATGATTCTGTGTTTAAGTAGGGGAGAGGACTGACATCTCCAAAAGATATGGTATTGTCCGTCTCTATTTTTATTAGGAAGCCTCTTTTAGATTCGAGTCTTACATCACCACCACCATGATTTCTGTGGATGAGAACAGGGTCTTTGAATGTTAGCTCATATGGTAAAAGAGTCATAAAAATAATTTATTAGGACTGCGCCTCATTGTACAGACAAAAAATATTTGGCACAGACAAAAAAATATAAGGCACAGACAAAAAATATAAGGCACAGAGCTATTTGGTGTACAAATTTATAGGGGTAAAGAGATGATTAGAATACGAAGGAAGCTAGGAATGAAAATGAAGATTGTATCGATGTTCGCTGTGGTTCTGTTTGTAGGTTGCTCAAAAACAAATAGCCCAGTCCATTTCTCAAAAATTGCCTCTCAGACCGCAGGTCAAGCAGAGGTGTCTTCGCAAGAGTCTAAAGAATCTCAGGAGTCCACTCGGCCCCAAGTCGCGATTCGTTATACTCTCTTAGAAAAGTACCTAAATGGGCTTGTAACAAAAGAGTACGTCATGGCGTGGTTTTTCGAAGACGCAAGAAGCTTTAGGGAAAAGCTCTTTGTCGTAAAAGACGAGATATACGGGAAAATGCCTATGTCCCAACATGACGTAAACCTAATTTTGATTCTTGAATATGCCATGAATACTCATATTAGAAAGTTTAACGATAAAAATATTTTTGTTCGCTCAAAAGACATTATTCACGCCGCGGTTAAGAGTGCTGACGAGTATGATGATCAAATTGAAGAATATATTGAAAATTATTATGATATTGCTCGTGTTAAAAATGAAGGTGCGCCAGCAAAGATTATTTCTGATCAACCGATTGGTTTTTTAGGGTCGTTTGTTAGGTACGGATTTAAGATCGAAGAAGTTAATTTCTTTTTCTTTCGCGAATAATTATAAAAACAAATTCAAGACGAGCGAAGCACTCATCAAGATTCCGTAAATAACATAGAACTTTGCGGTGCCAATTAACAGTGGAATGATGTCTTTGCCACTTTTGTTCCATACGTCTGTGAGGATGGGTTTTAATAATGGTCCAACGAGTAATGTTATTAGAGTAGTTTTGGGTAAAAGCCCAAGGAAACAGAACATTGGGATCAAGAGTAAGCTTCCAATAAGACAACCAGTGTAAAGGCTGCGTCCAAACTTCTCACCATAACGAACGACCAGCGTTTT
The DNA here is from genome assembly GCA_023427925.1 of Pseudomonadota bacterium. Taxonomy (GTDB): domain Bacteria; phylum Bdellovibrionota; class Bdellovibrionia; order Bdellovibrionales; family JAEYZS01; genus JAEYZS01. The sequence continues at coordinate 15,718 of JAEYZS010000118.1, forward strand.
TTTACTGATAGCTTTATCTTGTTCGTAATCACGCAAGTTGTTGGCATTTAATAAGCAGGTGGCAAGGAATCCATACAAAATACCTGCGGCTAAAGCAGAATCGCTCCAAACTCCCGATTGTAAATAGAAACTTCCTGAGGCTGCGACCGGGCCAAAGAAGACAAATGCAAAAATATCTCCCAAGCCCTTGTAGGCAAGTGGGAATGGACCCGCTGTATATAAAACAGCAAAAGCGACAGAAAGGATTCCAATAACAAGTATTGGGAACCCTCCGTGCAATACAAGATAAACTCCAAGAAGTAGGCAAACAAATATATTTATTAAGATCGCTTGTTTGATTTGCGAAGGAGTCACGAGTCCTAAAGTTGTCACTCTGGCGGGGCCGAAGCGATTTAAGTCAGCTCCTTTTTTGAAATCAAAATAATCATTGGAAAGATTTGTTAAAATTTGAAGTGAGATGGCGCATACAAGAGTTGCCGCTGCCACAAGGCCATTAAATAGCCCTAGCTTATAACTCAGTAAAATTCCCGCAAGGGCAGGAAAGAAAGAGGAAACCAAGGTTTTTGGCCGTGCGGCTTGTATCCAGATGGAAATCACGAAATAGACCCGATTATGGAAGTCGAGTAAATTTATCGAACTCTGGCTTTCTCTTTTCCACGAAAGCTTTTTTGCCCTCTTGCGCTTCTTCACTCATATAGTAAAGAAGTGTGGCATTACCAGCAAGCTCTTGGAGACCAGATTGCCCATCACAGTCCGCATTTAAAGCAGCCTTTAAGCAGCGAATAGAAAGAGGAGATTTTTCTAGAATCTCTTCACACCATTTTACAGTTTCAACCTCGAGCTGTTCGTAAGGAACAACAGTATTTACAAGTCCCATATCTAGTGCTTCTTGCGCGTTATACTGACGGCAGAGGAACCAGATTTCGCGTGCCTTTTTTTGACCCACAATTCTTGCCATATACGATGCGCCCCAGCCGCCATCAAATGATCCAACTTTAGGACCCGTTTGACCAAAAATCGCATTGTCTGCGGCAATTGTAAGATCGCACATCATGTGAAGTACGTGTCCGCCCCCCACAGCGTATCCTGCAACCATTGCAATAACTGGTTTAGGACAAGTTCTAATTTGTCTTTGGAAATCTAAAACGTTTAATCGGTTAAATCCAGTTGTTGGATCGTTATATCCCGCGTCCCCGCGAATTCTCTGATCGCCGCCAGAGCAAAAAGCTTTTTCACCTTCGCCAGTGAGGATGATCACGCCGATATTTTTATCGAATCGGGCATCTTCTAATGCTTTCATCATCGAATCGACAGTCTGAGGTCTGAATGCATTTCGAGATTCTGGACGATTGATTGTGATCTTTGCGATGCCACCCATTTTTTCGTATTTGATATCTGTATACTCGCCAGCTTTTATCCAATCAAATTTAGATGCCACAAAATTTCTCCCTGTGAAAATTTAAGAATAAATCCTTCGCTCCGGTTGGATTTTCTATATGTACAACGTGACCAGAGTTAGGAACTATTTGTATAGCAATTTCGGGGTTTTTATCAATCAACTTTCCCCAAATTTGGCCGTATTTTTTGTCAAATTGACCCACCAAAGCAAGAGTAGGTATTTTTATATTCTCTATAACCTCAAAATGGCTCGGATTGGCTCCAGGTGAGGCCTCAATGATCATTTTGGCATGAAGCGAGGTGAGTTTTTCTCTTTTAGTGGTATTGAGTCGTAAAAATTCAGGGTGTTGTTTGAATTCTTGAAAAAGCTCCTGTGAATACCATTCCTTGAGGAAGAGGTCGGCGTCCTCTGTTATGAGTTTTGCCCATTTCGTATCCGATTGGGTTCTGAGGTCCCGCTCGGTCTTATCCGTTATTCCAGGAGAAGTGGATTCCAACACAAGCGACTTAAAGAGCTCTGGGAAGCGTTTGTAGGCTTCAAGCAAAACTCTTCCTCCCATGGAATATCCCCAAAAATGAGCTTTCTTTATTTTGTGTCTCTTAAGTTCCGAATAAAGGAACTGGGCTTGCGCTTTTAGCGCAAATCCTGGGGCCAAATTGAGATTGATCGAAACACATTTAAAATTTTCAAAGGTTTTAGAAAACATTTCGAAGTCTTCGGGATGGCCTAAAAAACCGTGCAGAAAAACAAGATTATTATTCATAAGCCTTTTTGATTTTTGAAGTAAGGCTGCGGTGAGACTCAATGTTGGTTTGAATTTCGGATCGGATCTCGATTACTGAGGACTCATTGCTTTCAAGGGCGGCAATTAGATCCTGAGGTGTTTGGACAAGTTGGTACTTAAGATGATAGAGATCAGCAGCAGATTTAAGGTTCCATTCGTGAGGGTGAGTAAAGTTTTTTGAGAATATGGATTTATCTATTTGTGCAACTGGAAGGAACGAAAATATTCCACCACCTTTATTGTTGATCACAACGGTATGAAACGCCTTTGGAGTGTTCTTGGTGAGAGCCAAGGAATTGATATCGTACAAAAATGCTTGATCTCCCAAGACACAAATTGTTTTTTTTTCGCTGGACAGTGCAAATCCTGCAGCAGTCGCAATATTGCCATCGATACCGCTCGCTCCACGATTAAAGACAAATTCACCTTCGCCTGTTCCAGCAAATCGTTCAAGATCTCGAATTGGCATACTGGATCCGATAAAATAATTGGCATCTTTTATGTTGGCCACAAGGTGATAAGGTAGCGACATTTCGTTTAGATCTTTAAATTCCTTTTGCAGAAACTCCTCTTGATTTAAAGATAGATCTTTAAGCTCATTCAAGTACTGAGAGTCCAGTTGCCAAG
>JAEYZS010000190.1 GCA_023427925.1 Pseudomonadota bacterium
GAATGGTGGTTCGTGACGGTCTTAAAATGATCGCTGCTTATAAAGACAAGCAGGGAAATGTGGAAATGATGTCAGCTGCATGCACTCATCTTGGTGGAGTTGTAAGATGGAACCCGTTAGAAAAATCCTGGGATTGCCCCTGTCATGGGTCACGCTTTGATTGCAAAGGGAAAGTTATCGAAGGACCAGCAACTAAAAGCTTAGAAACGGTTTCACGGAAAGAATCAAATGCAGTTTAGGAATCGAAACAGTGTCATCCACAACTGAATTAAAACTGGTTAGCGTAGTTATAGTTTAGTTAAGTTAAGTTAAGGACTTAGTGCCGCTTGGTCCAACAATTAAACCGGAATGCAATTATGCAAATTCTTCATGAGGCATTTATTTGCCTCATATTGAGGCAAAAACTCTGGTGGTTTTAGGCGAAGTATCATAAAACCACCTCATGCAAAAGACGCAAGAAGAACAAACACAGTTTAGAATATGGCTTCAGACAGAGTTCACTCGTAGATGTCGAGTGAACAGTCGCTACTCTATTCGGGCGTTTGCTAAGCAATTAGATATCAACCAGTCGACACTCACTCAGATTTTAAACGGGAAACGTAAGGTCTCCCGGAAGTTTATCGAAAGGCTAGAACATAAGATCGGAGTTAAGTTTCATTTTGAAGGCGAGAATACTCTCGACTTCAAATATTCCATTTTGAGTGTCGATGCATTTACGGTAATTTCTGATTGGTATCATTACGCTATATTAGAGATTACAGCCGTAAAGAACTTTAAATCAGATCCAAAATGGATTGCACTAAAACTGGGGATTACAGTTTCGGAAGTCAATATGGCAATCGACAGAATGCTCCGACTCGGGATGTTAGTGAAAAGAGGCACTAAAATCCAAAGAGCAAAGCAATATATTGGTAATCATACAGATGGGGTCACGTCCGCCGCTCATAAAGAATTCCAACGACAACTTTTGACCAAAGCTCTACAAGCTATCGATAATTGCCCTCAAGAGCGAAAAGACATCACGTCCATTACGATGCCAGCAAACTCAAAAAAAATAAAAGAAGTAAAAGAAAAAATAAAAAAATTTAGAAGAGAAATCTGCGACCACTTGGAAGACGGAAATCATGATTCCGTTTATCAGTTGTGTGTCCAGCTTTTCCCATTAACAAACGAAATCTAAGAGGTAACTATGAAAAATTTAGTATTAACAATTATATTCGCAAGCATACTAACGACAAACGCAAATGCCGCTCCAGGAGCTGAAGGTGGTGGGGGTGGTGGAGTATTTTGTACTTCAACCAACAAATGCATGACAATTTCCGAAGCAGGATTGAGAGTTAAACTTGATCCAATTTTAAGTCCAAAAGCGGATCAAGCAAGAGCTCCTAAGGCTCCGGGGGCATTTGTGATAACTAACGACGTAATTCAAGAAGTTAACGCAATTTTAAATGATCTTAGAAAAAAGACGAAATTAAATTGGTTGGATGAAAAGTTTTTGAATTTAGAAACGGATTACAATTCAAAAATGAATGACATTTATAAAGTTGTCGAAGCCTACGACTCAGAAAAATTCAAAAAAGCTAAATCTGACTATCAGACAATTTTAAAATATGAAGGTATAAATTGGGAATTCTCAATTGCTGCAGTTTCTGATGCCAACAACACTTATCTGCTACCAGATTATTTAAAACTCAATACACGCTCAAAGGCTCTTACTATTATACATGAAAATGTTGTTCGTAAACTTATCAGTCGCATTGGAAGATTTGAAGCGGTTAAATTTGCTCTTCAGTTGGATGGAGTGTTTCTGGATGTTTTAGAGGGAAAACAAACTGATCCATATACTTTGGTTTCGATGGATGAAACTCTTGACGGTAGAAATAAATTTTACAATTCACCTATGGTAAGATACGTGCAAAGTCAGTTGGCTAAAGGCAAAAAAATCAAGTGGGATGATTTAGCAGTGGCATCAATGGTTTCAAACTTTGGTAACGGAATAAATTTATCGAATGAAAGATTAGCGTATGATATTTATCTATCAGATGCAGGACTATGGAATATCTTAAACTCAGAGGGAACACGGAAGATTAAAAGTTTTCCAGTTGTTGGTATCCCTGCAGATCCAGTCGATTTAAGTCTTTATTGCGAAAACACAGATGATGGCTATTATTTTATAGGTAGTCATATACTAAGGTGTCAAAAATCTGAAGGTAAACTTGTGTTAGATGTGGTTTACGAAAGCGATAATCAAAAGATCTGTAATCCTGAATTTTGTGAATATAACTAAAAGGTACGCGAACTAAAAGGTACGCCGTACCTTTCCCAGACACAAAGCGACACCGCCTGCGTGTTGCTTTGTGTAATCTTTTTTGGTTTTGAAAGTGAGGAGTTCTTTTAGAAGTAATTTATCTTTTGTTCTGTCTAAAGTTTTTTTGACCTGAGCGAGACCATCGATATTATGTGATTTAAGTAGATCCGTGAACTACTTTCGCGAAGGCGCTGATCAGTACAAAGTCGATATTGTGATCAAGAAATCTTTTTAGTAGATCGTTCAGGTTTTTCTTTCGTCAACTTCCTTTTTAACGCGCCGACAATCAAAAGGGTACGACAACCAAAAGGGTACGGCGTACCTTTTAATATTTTAAGAGGGCTGAACCCCAAGTGAAGCCTGCACCAAATGCGACGAGGGCTACGGTGTCGCCGCGTTTGATCTTTCCAAGGTCGATGGCCTCATTCATAGTTATAGGGATTGTCGCTGCTGTTGTATTTCCGTATCGATCGATCGTGTGATGAGTTTTTTCCCAAGGAATTTTTAGTTGCTCTAATACCATAGCATTGATTCTCATGTTTGCTTGGTGAGCGACAACAAAATCAATATCTTCAGCTTTCATGTTGTTCTTTTCTAAAATTTGCCCCATGCATTCGATCATACGACCAACAGCATTTTTGAAAACCTGTTTTCCTTCCATGTGTGGGTAGAAATCTCTGTTCGATGTATCTTTATAGTTTTTTAGATCAACATTTGAACCCGGTTCTTTGAGACAAAGTACATCGGCTCCAGCTCCTTGAGAAAAAATTTGAATATCTTTGATGCCTGTATCTTCTGAAGTCGCCTCGACGATGCAAGCACCAGCTCCGTCTCCAAAGAGAACCCCAACGTCACGACCTGTTGACGATTTATCTAGGCGGTTCGAATGAATTTCACTTCCTACAATAAGAATTCGTTTGTACATTCCAGCTTTAATCCATCCGTGCGCAATACTGAGACCGTACAAGAAACTTGAACATTGATTTCTAATATCTAGAGCAGGAATGTTTTTAGTGAAACCTAAAGATTGTTGAAGGAGGCAGCCTGTGCCGGGGAAAATGTAGTCTGAAATCAACGCACCAAAAATAATCGCATCTATATCGTCGGCTTTAAGGTTTGCTTTTTTTAGAGCTTCTTCACAAGCCTTTGTTGCCATAGAGAGCGTCGTATCTTTACC
>JAEYZS010000214.1 GCA_023427925.1 Pseudomonadota bacterium
CTCAACGCCCATCAACGGAAGCAACGACGGAGCAATTTCGGGACAACACAGGCCAAATCACACAAGAAGCTTATGAGTCGGAGCCTCCAAGAAGAACGCTAAGAACAAAGACAGATAGCAGCAGAACACAGACTCAAGCTTCACAGCAACAGTCTCAAGCCGCCGAAGCACAGACTGCAGACTCCACCGCAACTCAAGAAATTGAAGAAAAGCTAAGAAGGGAAATCTCAGGACAAACCACTGAAGAAGAGGACACTGTCGCTCAAGACACTTTAGAAGAAGGGACCGTCGAAACACCGGAAGAACCTCTCATTAATCAATTCAAATCTCGTAAAAGCAAAAACATGAGAAATTTAGAATTTGAATTGGCTAAAGAGTTCGCAGTCACAAGAACTGCGGCCGACCTCGAAAAGAGAGAGGCTGAAATCTATGATACAGCTCTCACTCATTTAATAGCTTCCATCGGAAATATTTCTGATCCCCAAAAAGTAGAAACTTACTTTGATTACCAAGAAAATCCCGAGACTGGAGAATTTGTAGTAGCCCTTCTTAAGGATGCTTATGTAAAAGCTGATCGCGGGGATGTTTGCATGATCGCGACTCAAATCCGTCTTAAGACAACAGTGCAAGAAGAATTCGTAGCAAAACTAAAAGCAATCTCTCCTCCAGAGCCAACAGAGACTGTTACAACTGAAGAAACTCAAACTGGTCCGGAGATCGCAGTTGGAAACGAGATCATTACCCCAGCCATTGAGTCCACGGAGTCCTCAACTCTCGCAGAATCACCTCGTGAATTTGCTGACCTAACTGAGATCACTTGCTTCAGTGACCAACAGCCAACCTACACTCAAAGAGTCATTAACGACCCTTCGTTAAATCCTCCGGTTCAGACGGAACAACCATCTCAGCCCACCGAAGCAACCCCAGAAACAGAAGAGCCGGAACAAGTCAGCTCGCTTTTCTAACAGGTTAGAAGCTAAAAAAACAAAAAGCCAGAACTCTCACTCTGGCTTTTTTTATTCTTTAGAACAGGAGCCAGCTAAGAGTTGGCCCCAAATCATAAGCGATTAGTGCATTGAATGGCCTGTGAACTGTGCCTTTAGCCCAAACACTCTGTCTGAACGAACCTTGAAAAGATCTTGTGGTTTCGAAATATCAAGGGCGTTTACTAACACTTGATCAACGTGATCCACTAAAATCACTTTCAACTCTTTAAGGATTTCTTTTGGGATATCCCTTAAGTCTTTTTCGTTTTCTTTTGGACAAATCACAGTTTTAATTCCACCACGGTGAGCCGCTAAGATTTTTTCTTTGAGGCCACCGATTGCCAACACACGTCCGCGAAGTGTTACTTCACCAGTCATTGCCACAGTTCTCTTCACTGGAATTCTAGTGATTGCAGAGACAATGGACGTAGTGATTGCAATTCCTGCTGACGGTCCGTCTTTAGGAATTGCGCCTTCTGGAGCATGGATGTGAATGTCGATATTAGCAAAGAATTCTTTGTCTAAGCCAAATAATGGGCCGCGAGATCTTACGTAGCTCATTGCCGCAGAACAAGATTCCTTCATCACATCGCCGAGTTGACCAGTGACTGTAAATTTACCTTTTCCAGGAACCATCGTGACTTCCATCACTAAAAGGTCGCCGCCCACTTCTGTCCAAGCCATACCGTTTGTAAGACCGATTTCGTTTCCTTCTTCGATCTTGCCGTGCTTGTACTTCTCTGGTCCGAGAAGATCCATAACCACTTTCGAAGTGATTTGGAATGGTTTGCCTTTAGCACTCTTAGGAATTTTAAGCTTCGCTTTTGATTTATCCACTCTTAACATTTCACGAGCAGTCTTTCTTGCGACGTTCGCTACTTCACGCTCAAGAGTTCTCACTCCAGCTTCGCGAGTGTAGTGACGTACTAAAAATCTCAAGCCTTGCTCAGTGAATTCAACTTTGTCTTCACCAAGACCGTGCTTTTCTAATTGCTTAGGCACAAGGTATTTTTCTGCAATCGCATACTTCTCGTTTTCTGTATAACCTTCGAGCTGGATAATTTCCATACGATCCAGGAGTGGTCTTGGGATTGTGTGGAGTGAGTTTGCAGTCGTAATGAACATGATTTGCGAGAGATCATATTCTACTTCCAAGTAATGATCTTGGAAAGTTCCGTTTTGTTCAGGATCTAGAACTTCAAGCATTGCGGAAGCTGGATCACCTCTAAAATCAGAACTCATTTTGTCGATCTCATCCAGTAATACAAGGGGGTTTCCTGTATCTGCTTTTTTCAATGCTTGGATGATTTTACCTGGCATAGCGCCAACGTATGTTCTTCTGTGACCACGGATCTCTGCTTCGTCACGAACTCCACCCAAAGAAATTCTTACGAACGATCTATTGAGAGATTTTGCAATTGAACGACCAAGAGAGGTTTTACCAACACCAGGAGGACCAACTAAGCAAAGGATCGGACCTTGCAGTTTGTTCGTCATAGATTGAACAGCTAAGTGCTCAAGGATTCTTTCTTTAACTTTTTCTAATCCCCAATGATCATCATCGAGGATCTCTTCAGCGTAAGCCATATCATGCTTCACTTCAGAATAGTTATACCAAGGAAGACCTAGAACCCAATCAATGTAGTTACGAACTACCGTGGCTTCGGCACTCATTGGAGACATCATTTTGAGTTTCTTAATTTCTTTTTTGACTTTTTCTTGAGCTTCTTTGCTCATCTTTTTAGCTTTTAGTTTTTCTTCAAGCTCTCTAACTTCTTGTTGGAAATCATCTTTCTCACCAAGCTCTTTTTGAATGGCTTGCATTTGCTCATTCAAATAGTATTCCTTTTGAGAACGTTCCATTTGTTTTTTGACTCTGTTTCTGATCTTTCTTTCAACTTCAAGAATTTCTATTTCACCAGTCATTAAGTTCAGAAGTTTTTCTAATCTCAGTGCAGGATCATTGATCTCGAGGATCTTTTGTTTGTCTTCGAGTTTGAGATTCAATTGAGCAACAATGATGTCGGCAAGCTCACCCGGTGCTTCAATGGTAGAAACTCTCATTAGGATTTCTGGCGGAATTCTTTTGTTTAGCTTTACGTAAGTTTCAAAAGTTGTCTTTACGGATCTCATCAAAGCGTTTGCTTCGACTTTGTTATCGATCTTTTCCGGAAGGTCTTCGAAATCAACTTGGAAATAATTTTCATTAGGAACGAACTTATTGATCTTAACTCTTCCCTTACCTTCGATAAGAACTTTTACAGTTCCGTCAGGAAGTCTTAAAAGCTGAATGATGCTTCCACGAGTTCCGATTTCATAGATATCCTCGGCTTCTGGAGAGTTTGTCTTGGCGTCTTTTTGCGCAGCTAAAATAATGTCAGTTCTCTGGTTCATAGCGTGTTCAAGAGCATTTATACTCTTTTCACGACCTACAAATAGAGGCATCATCATGTGCGGAAAAACAATGAGATCTCTGAGCGGTAACAGCGGTAACGATTTTGCGTCTTTCTTACTTCCCTCTTGAGCCATAGAAATCCTTTCAGGTCATAGGAGGGAAGGCTGGTTTAAGAAGTTATGCGGACTCTTCCTTGATTTTCTTAGCGACTTCTTTCTCGTTATCGCTATCTTGCCCATCTTGGCTGAGTCTATAACTAGGGGCCTTCCCTTCAGTTATGACTTCTTTATCAATTATACATTTCTTTACGCCCTTCATGGAAGGGATTTCGTACATAACATCCATCATTGCAGTTTCGATGACGCTACGTAGACCTCTGGCTCCAGTTTTTCTTTTTAATGACAACTGGGCTATAGCCTTGAGTGCATCATCTGTGAACACAAGATCGACGTTCTCATATGATAACAATTTCTGATATTGTTTAACCAAAGAGTTCTTTGGCTTTGTCAAAATATCTATGAGAGCTTCTTCTGTGAGCTGATCTAAGATCGCACAAGCTGGTAAACGTCCAATAAATTCAGGTATTAAGCCAAATCTCACTAAATCATCCGGTTGTGCCTGTCTAAAAAGCTCATCCATCTGTTTTGCTTGGTCCTTAGAAGAAGGAATAGATGCTGCGATACCGATAGATTTTTGCGTCATGCGGTTTTCGATAATTTTTTCGAGCCCGACGAAAGCCCCGCCGCAGATAAACAAAATATTTCGTGTATCCACTTGAATAAATTCTTGCTGTGGATGCTTTCTTCCACCCTTTGGTGGAAGATTTGCCACAGTACCCTCTAATATTTTCAAAAGAGCCTGTTGAACACCTTCCCCGCTCACATCTCTTGTGATTGAAGGATTTTCAGACTTTCTCGAAATCTTATCAATTTCATCAATATAAATGATTCCACGTTGAGCTTTTTCAACATCGTAGTCAGCTGCCTGAAGAAGATTCAAAACAACATTTTCCACATCTTCACCAACATAACCCGCTTCAGTTAACGTAGTTGCATCCGCCATTGCGAATGGAACATTCAGTTGTTTCGCAATCGTTTGAGCAAGCAAAGTCTTACCAGTTCCAGTCGGTCCGATAAGGAGAATGTTTGATTTTTGTAATTCGATATCATCTTTTTTAGTTGCAGAATTGATTCTCTTGTAGTGATTGTGAACAGCTACTGATAGGGCTTTTTTTGCGTTGTCCTGACCAATGACATAGCTATCAAGGAACTCTTTTATTTCTTGTGGTTTTGGAACTTTGAATCCACTGTCGCCTTCGACATGAACTTCTTTCTCTCTCTCTTCAGCAATGATGTCATTACATAAATCAATACACTCATCGCAAATGTAGACACCAGGTCCGGCAATTAATTTCTTAACTTCCTTCTGGCTTTTTCCACAAAAACTACACGATAATCCACTTGGTGCTTTTTTATTCATGTCTACTTTATCCTTTTTCTACAATTTCTTTTCTTTTCTAAAATCTACAACATGGTCAATAAGTCCGTATTCTTTTGCTTGCTGCGGGGCCAGATAGTGGTCTCTTTCCATTGCTGTGCTTAAGAAGTCTTTTTTGTTTCCGGTGTGTGTGACGTAAATATCTGTGAGCATGTCTTTAAGTCTCAACATTTCTTTAGCGTGAATTTCGATATCTGTCACTTGTCCGCTAATGCCGCCACCTGCAATTAGAGGTTGATGGATCATTACTCGCGAATGAGGTAATGCATAGCGCTTCCCTTTTGTCCCCGCTGTCAAAAGCAAAGAACCCATAGATGCCGCCATTCCAATACAATATGTGGCAATATCGCACTTCACGAATTGCATTATATCATAAATCCCGAGTCCTGCACTGACGCTGCCCCCCGGGCTATTGATGTAAATTTGAATATCTTTTTCTGGGTTCTCGCTCTCCAAAAAAAGCAACTGAGCTATTACTAAATTTGCAACCTCATCGTTAATTGCAGTTCCGATGAAAATAATTCTCTCTTTTAATAAACGAGAATAGATATCGAAACTTCTTTCGCCTCTAGATGTCTGCTCGACGACCATTGGAATTAAGGGCATTTAGAACTCCTTCAAAGATGTCATTTCAACGCATTTAATGTGGGTACAAAAGAGCGCTTTGGCAACCATTTGAGCCCACATTTATTCTATCGGATAATTTGTAAGTAGGCTTAATTACTTAAAGCCTTCTTGCCCTTAGAACAGGCCAAATTTGCATTTTTTGGATTAGACGTGATGAGTCGGAGTTACACTTTAGTCTAGGTTCGATGTAGAGTAAGCTCAAATGATGGACACTTTTGGTACATCGAGATCAAAACTCGGTAATTTTACCTAGAAAGCCTCTCCACATCTTTATTTTCTAAACAGCGGATATTGAAACCGAAGGAGCAGAAATATATGTCAATTGAATTTACCGTAGCGAATAAAGGCCTTACGCAAATTACGGACTCGACTTTAGTCCTTTTTACACCCGATCTTGGGAAGGCAAAAAAATTGCATCTTAAATTGAAAGGATTACCACAAGACTTCAACACAAATGCTTCCAAATCTTTTGCTGATAGCCCTTACAAAGGCACTCCGAATGATGTTTTATTTTTCAGACAACATTCCGTTTTAGGTTTTGATAATGTTCTCTTTATTGGATTGGGCGACCATAAAAAAGTAACTCACGAAACGATCCGCAGAGCGTCTTCTATTGCCTACAAAATGCTAAGGGCAAATGCAATTAAGTCGATGACAATTGCTCTTGATACTCTACCGCTTACTGGAAAAGATAGAGAACTCAATCTCAATGCTCTATTTGAAGGCTTTTACTTGAGCAGTTACAGTTTTGACAATTTCAAATCCGCTAAAAAAGAAAAAGAAGAAAAAATGCGCGTGCAAGTTATTGCTTCCAGTGCAGGACTAGCAAGCCTCGCTAAGAAAATTGAAAAGCAAGCGAGCATCGTTTCTGAATGTGTCAATTTCACCCGATCATTGGGCGACACACCTGGAAACAAAATGAACCCACCTATTCTTGCTGAAGTTACTCAGAAAGAAGCAAAAGGGACTGGTCTAAGAGTAACCGTTTGGGATAAAGCAAGAATCAAAAAAGAGAAAATGGGAAATCTCTATGGTGTTTCTAAAGGTGGCGGTGAAGAACCACGTCTCATCATAATGGAATACCGTGGCGCCGCTAAATCTAAAAAACCAATTTGTTATGTAGGTAAAGGTTTAACTTTTGACTCTGGTGGTATTTCACTTAAGCCCGGTGCCGGAATGGAAGAAATGAAATACGATATGATGGGTGGAGCGGCAGTCATTGGAACTATGCTTGCAATTGCGAGACTCAAATTAAAAGTCAATGTGATCGGCATCGTACCTTCTTCAGAAAATATGCCGGGGCCA
>JAEYZS010000244.1 GCA_023427925.1 Pseudomonadota bacterium
TGATATTAATATAAAAGACAAAAAAGTAGCCGGAATCTTAATTGAGCTTCAAACTCAAGGTGATAAAACACGTGTGATTATTGGAATTGGAATGAATGTGTTTGATTCACCCAAATTAGATACAAGCTCTCATGTTGCGAACTATCGCAAAGGCGATATTGATGATTGCGCGTGGAACGGATTCTTGATTGAACTCTATAAACGCCTAAAAGAGTCTATTGAGTTTTCGATTCAAAATGAACTCTCTGAAATTGATCGAAAAAATCTTTTGATCGCTTTGAACAAAAATCCCTTGCTCCAAGAAAAGTACACTCAAGTTTTAGCAAACGGATCTCTTAAGACTACTACTCAAACAGTGAAGTGGTCTTCACTTTAAGTATGGTTAGTTTATAAGTTTTTCGCGATTGAAAAATTCAATATAAGCAAGAGCCAAGACAAACAAAGACTCAAAACCAAAATGAAATACTGCTATCCAATGAATAGTGGACCAGTAATACACAACAATTCCTAGACAAACAAAGACCCAAATAAAATTCAAAAGAGCTAAAATTGGAATACTTATTCGTCGTGAAATATACTTATAAAACACCAAGATCCCAAAAGCTGAATAAAGAATACTGACAATAGCAATCCAATGAAGGGTTTCTTTAGGAATATTATAAAAACTAGAAAGCCAAGGATACACCAAAAACAAAGCGAGGCCCGAAAGCCCCGCCGCGACACAATCTATCTTTAAAATATTTCTTAATATCAGATGTAAATCCCTTTTTTGATTTTCTCAAGAATGATCTTTTCAGGCATGATCGGATCTTTTGGCGATACCATAAATAAAGACTGCTGCTCGCAACGTCTTTTGTTTTTTATGAGCCAATTCAGAATATCTGAAAGTTTTTTATTCTTTTTATCTTGGAAGAACGGATCATTTTGAAGAGCATCTCTAGCTTTTTTAAGAGCTCTTACCTCTCCGGCATCATTTTCTTTTACAGCGTAGTCGTGCAGATCGTACTTCTTAATGTCTTCAGGTAAGACACCCAAGAACTTCACGTCCGGAGCTGAAAAGTCAGAGTTACGAATCAACGATGCAGCAGATCCTGCTTTTAATGTTCTATAAATATTTTGCAACGTGTACGCATCCAGATCTCCGAAGAAATAAAGTGGAATCTTTAGCTGATCCTGGATCAACTTACACCATCCACGAACAGCGTTACTCGGAACACCCTGAGCACCTAACAAGATACAATTGTTTCTTCTTGTAAATCCATTCGATACAAGCGTGTTTGCTGTACCTTCTGACTCAACAATCAAACAAAAATCAATCTTCTTTCTAGCTTTTAATTGTAAGCTTTGAGGCTTGTTTTTGGGTTGAAATGGGGACGTCCCCAACGTACTTAAATCAATCACTGCCTTCGAACCATCTGGCATAGTTTCCGTGACCACCAATTGTTGAGAGTATGTCTGCCCTCCACGATCATTCGCAAAACAGTTCATTTCTTCACGATATGCTTCAAACATCTCACAAATAAAGTCAACGATGGCATCTGACTCATCCTGCTCTTGGAAATCAAGAGGCCTTAAGCGTGGGTTATGTTTTACTTCACCTTTTGCGATATAGTACAATTCCCTTTTCGTGTTCACAGCACCTGTTTCAATGTTTCTCAGTAAAATTTCGAGCATAAAGATCGCTCTTGCCATCTTTTGAACCGAAGAAACATTAAGCTCTGTGCGAACTTTTTTATCTCCAGGCGTTAGAAATCCTACTTTTGGATTATATATGGAATTGTCCAAAGAACATTTTGTCGCCTCAAGGACTGGTCTTTGAGCTCTTTCAAGATCTCTCAACATAATTTCGCAGATTTCTTTTGAAAGCTTTGGAATATCTTTTCCGGAACCAATTTTTTTCATTACAGCTCTAGCCATCTTATACTCCTACTTCTTTTTAGCTTTCTTAGTCGCCTTCTTTGTCGCTTTCTTTGTTCCTTTTGCAGCTTTTGTTTCTTCTTTTGCGTCCTCTGCCAATTCATGAACATCGATAACATCTTCACCCAGCAATTCACCAGTTTTTGCTTTTAGTTTCTTAAGCTTTGTATCTGCTTCCTCGAGCTGAGCTTCAGCGACGTCAGTGTCTCTCCCTAGAAGTGTTTTAAGCCCCTCTTCTGCCTTTTTCTTTCTTGCTTCACTAGCTTTAGTGATTCGAACAAGGCCTTCTACAAGCATTGGACCGAACTGTTCGATGTGGCGAAGCTTTCTTTCTAAATCTTCCGCCTTCACTTCTCGACGAATATGCCTAGAAAGCTTCTGTCCCGCCTGCATCAGCGCACGTCTGAGTTCTTCAACCAGATCATCTGAGGCATCAATTGTCTCTTTCGAGGCGTTCTTAAACTTGATAAACGGAGAAACAACACTAATTGCAAAAACATACGGTCCCATCGGAACAGAGTTCTTAGGTTGGTTAAGACCATAAGATCTCCAGTTCACTGACTCAATGGATTTAGTAATTGCACATGCTGCCTTATCAAATTGAAGTGGAACTCTGTTTGCAAATCTCAAAACTTGTACGGGTTCGTCTTCCCCACCACGGTTCAAAAATCGCGCAAGAGCGACCTCCACCACCACAGGTTTAAAATCACAAATCCTTGGTTTTCTGGTCACAACACTAAAGAAGTCAACCTCACCAATTCGGCCGATACTCTTAGCTAATGACTCTTCTCCAACTGACAGTACTGATTTTGTCGAAGGCGACATAAGATCTGTCTTCTGTATGGCTTGATAGACTGCTTTGAGATCATTTTCGCTCATTGAACCGATAGGAGTATCTAGAATCTTCTTAGGTAAACCGTTAGCAACAAAATCTTTCAAGCTTGCGTCCGAAACTCTTGTAAACCCCGTCTTTAGCCATTTTGCACATGAGATTTTCCCATACAAATGAGCATGAGTGATAAACTCCCCGAGCTTCATCGTATGAGGATGAGGATTCGTCGCGGGCGGAATTGCAGGAATATCACTTGAAACTCTCTCAATCTTTACCCAGTCTCCGTCAAGAAGCTTGTAATTCAATGTCACATGAGGATTTACTAGCGTGGTCCCGTCAAGATAGGTCAGCAGACCACCTTCGCCATTAAGTTGAATACGACCATCCAATTTAAACTCAACTCGTACTCCATGATCTTTTTTCCATTCGATCATCTCTTTGTTGCGAATAAGACCTTTGTTCTTTTTGATATCTACGTCGATTATTGCTGAAATCGCTTTTTTCATACGACTTGTTTTACTGATGACTTTTACACCAATGGCATTAGTCAGCTGAGCCCATGTAGTTGCAGCAGAAATACCAATTCCCTGCTGTCCACGGGAACATTGGCCACGCCCGAACTTAGAAGATGCTAAATACTCGCCATAGACCATCGCCAAATTGTCCTGGTCAATCCCTGGCCCATTATCCTCGACGATAATTGAAACTAGGTCTGTGTTTTTTTGAGAACCGGTCCCTAGTTTTTTAATTTCTACGGTAATTTCTGGAGCGATACCTGCAAATTCACATGCGTCTAAGCTGTTATCCACAGCCTCCTTTAAAGTCGTCAAAACCGCTTTAGTTGGTGAAGAAAACCCAACCTGCTGCAGGTTCTTTGCAAAATATTCCGCAGTACTACTTGTAGTAATTTGAGCTTGAGCCAATGTTGCATCCTTTTGTCGCGCGTTTTTGAGTGAAAGAAAAAAAATTGATATTAATTTTTTTTTCTCTTATCATTTCCTTAAGTTACTAATGATTACACATAAAACAGAATATAAAATAAAGAAAAATTCAACAAAAGGTCACACAAATGAAAAAACTAGTTTTATTTTTAAGCATAATTTCGCTAAGCGTTGGCTGCACAAAAAAAGAAGAAGCTCCTAAAATTCCAGAAGTAAAAGATCTTCTGATGCAAGAACTGACCGTCGGAACCGGTGATGAAGCAAAGGACGGCGATACGGTCAAGGTTCACTACAAGGGTACATTCTTAGACGGAAAGGAGTTTGATAGCTCTCATTCTCGCAATCAACCATTCGAATTCAAACTTGGTGCAAAACAAGTTATTGAAGGTTGGGAGATTGGTGTACGTGGTATGAAAGCCGGGAGTAAAAGAGTTCTCGTTGTGCCACCAAAAATGGCTTATGGAGAAAAAGGCGCAGGTGGCATTATTCCTCCCAACAC
>JAEYZS010000249.1 GCA_023427925.1 Pseudomonadota bacterium
TTTTGAGGCAAGAATTTCTTTTAGCAGTTCCACTTTTGTGACGACAGTTTCTTGATTTGGGGGCTCAATAGCCGCTGCCGCTCGCTCCACTTCGGGTTCTTTTGCACTAGTTTCAATGGATTGATCTTGGGTACTGTCTTGCCGAGCATTCACTCGTTCTTCTTCGAGTCTGTAATTTCCCCAAATGCATATTACAACCAATAAACCAAATATAATCCATTTGATCATTTTAGTTCCCCTTGTAATCGTTGATGAGCTTCTCTTTTGCATTTCTATCTGTAATACGATAGATCACGTCTTTGGAAAAAATCTCTGCGTCAAGCTTGGCCTTCTCAGTGCAGTTTGCGCAAAATCTCTGAATGTTATTTAACAATATTCCGCCGAGCGCATAAGCACCCAACTCTGTGTCATCACAAGCCATAAGCCCCGCAAGCTTTACCCCAGTTGAGCGGCCGACGACGTCTTTACCGTTTTCATCGAGAAAAGGTACGGGACAAGGTATATGGCTCCAACTTCCTTTGCTCAATTCCGTATGGCGAGCTTCGTGATACAAAATATGTAGTCGAGCAACCTGAGGCATGTTGATCTCAACATAATTCTTTCCTAAAAACATTTTGTCTGAATACTTGCTATTAACGTAAGCTAGGAAATTAACTCCCTGAGAATCATCGAGACCAACCTTTTGGATTCTCGTGTGGAAAAATAGTCTGTAGCTCGCGCTTCCGAAGATTGTTTTGTGAAGTGGAGACTGTCCGTTGAATTTCATGATCGACAGAATATTTAGATCCTTTTCGATCCCTTTTCGAATGTGAGTTGGAACGTTTTTGTCGTATTGAATAACCGTCGAAACTTCCGCAGCAATCAGCGACTGCGAAAATAAAAGTGCAAGTATTAACCCTCTCATACTACCCTCCCCAAGATCCGTAAATTTTAACTGAGTTTAAAAAAAGAAAGGTAGGTCGAAATCACTCTAAGCAGAAGTTACTCTCCGATGACTCCGTGGGAGATGAAGAAATTATAAAGAAATTGATCCTTCAAACCACTCAATCTATGTCATGACGCATATTGATAATGCTCTAGGAAGAGATCTTTAATTTTGACAATCCTTAAATACCCTAATGAGACTATAGGTCTCTTGCGAAAAATTCGTCGGGGTACAACATGATGGGGGGATTCATGATTAAGCTTTTTGCTTTTATACTTTCACTTACAATTATATCTACACAAGCACTCGCATTTCCGTTGCCAACACGTGAGCAAGCGGAACTTGCCAGACAACTACAGTTCACACCTGCAAATATCTTATCTGCATATGACTTTGAAGGTATAGTGGCACTTTCAAATTGCTCAGGAAGTTTAGTGCGTTTTGAAACATCTCGAGAAACTGATTTTGCTATGATTCTTACAAACGGACATTGCCTACAAGGTGGATTTTTAAAGCCAGGACAAGTTATTTACAATGTCCCTGCTAAAAGATCTTTCCAACTTTTCCACTCAAACCTCGAAAATGCAGGAAACCTCACTTCTTCTCATATTTTGTACGCAACGATGACGGGAACAGATATGGCTCTTTATAAATTGAATGAGTCCTACGCTGATATTTACGCCAGAACCAAAGTTAGACCACTAGTTATTGATTCGAATCGTGCAACAAAATCAAGTCCTATTGAAGTGATCTCTGGTTATTGGAAAAAAGGCTACTCGTGCAATATCGAACGCTTTATCTACATGCTTGAAGAAGCGGGTTGGTTATTTACAGACTCTATTCGTTACTCAAGACCAGGGTGTGAAACTATCGGTGGAACATCTGGATCGCCAATCGTCAACTCCATTACTAGAAAAGTTATCGGAGTTAACAATACTGGAAATGAAAGCGGACAGAGCTGTACGATGAATAACCCATGCGAAGTTGATGAAAATGGTAATAAAACAGTTCACCGTGGTGTTTCTTACGGTCAACAGGTTTATTGGGTTTACTCATGTTTAACTGAGAATAATGAAATTGATCTTTCTCAGACAGGCTGTTTACTTCCACAATAAATAAAGCAAAACTTACTGAATATAAAATAGGAAGCAGGAACTGCTTCCTATTTTTATTTTACATGGATAATCATCTCGCCTGTTGATTTAGCGCCGTGACCATCCATCACTGTGTAAATCACCTTATCTACACCCTTAAAGTTACTTCGAGGATTATACACTACATTTTGTCCGCTTCGATAGGCCACTCCACCCGCAGGCTGATTAACTCCAACTAAGAATACACCGTCAGGGTCAACGTCATTTGCTGTTACTTTAACACTTACGAGAACTCCTGAAGTCGTTTCCACAATATCGGGATGGGTGACAGGTGGTGTATTCACCGGAGCCTCAGGTTCTGGATCAGGTTCCGGTTCTTGAATTGGTGGTCCGTTGGAAGTGATCGTCCAAGAACGTGTTTCAGTCATAAGCGATCTTCTTTGATTTTCATCACGAACACGAGTTGTCTTGTCTGTTACGGTCACACTGATTGTGTGACGACCTTGAGCAAGCTTCAGCTCTTTTAGATTTAAGGATTCTACTCCCTTTGCTTCTAATAATTCTTTGTTATTGAGATACCATTTTACTTCTAGCGTATGTCCTCTAGGTCTCATTGGCCGAACAATTAATGACCCCTCGTCCAAGTAATGCCCCTCCGGTGTTGCGTAATCAATTGGCCGTACTCGCTGGTAAACTGCAAAGACCATTTGCTCAGCATTGACTTCATAAAACGGCATTCCGAGAGTTCGCTTTTTTGAATTCAATGTCGGCCGATACCCATTTGAAGTGTAGCAAGTTCCTTTAAAGGTATTAATATGGGGAAGATCTAACCACTGAAACCATTTCTTTTTATCTTGCAACATACGAACGGCATCAACAATTGAACCATTTGCACTTTTCAGACATTCCGAAGAGCTTGCCCCGTCATAGTCATACTCATCACCCAACTTCCCAAAGGTATGTGCAAACTCATGCACGGCAGTTTCTAGAGAGTTGTGATTGCGTGCTGACAACGTTCCTACACCATCGGTCCAATAACCAGCGCCCCCATGCTTTGTTGAATTTGCAATTGCAAGGATTTGATCCACTCCTGGAGCATTTGCAGCGTACTGTTTTACCTTTTGAATATTTACACAAAGCAATCTCTCTACTCCACTGCACCAGAAATTCATACCAAGAGCTGTGTTCTTGGAATTGCCCTTAGTGTCGTTAGTCACTCCTGATTGCGCAGATATCACATCTATTCTATGAACATTGAAATAGGGTTTATAAGATCTCAGCGGTTCTTCATTAAGAAAGTAATCTGTAATTCTCTGAGCGTCTTCCTCGTATCGACTCACCTCATTTTGAGTATACCCGTCACCCACCAAAACGATATTAATGCGATTTTTCACAGGCCCGTTGTCTAAAATTGTTTTTTGAGATTTTATTGTACTAGGAGTCACCACACCGGTCTTGTAGGTACCAGAGAGAGGGTCATTGAAAACTTTGTGGTCATTGAAGTTCCCGAGTGCATCGGTGGCTTCGTAATGAACCTCACCGTCATCTCTGACCTCTAGGATCGGCCGAGGTTTTTCTGCTTTTTGTGTGCAAGAAATTGAAACTATTGCAA
>JAEYZS010000038.1 GCA_023427925.1 Pseudomonadota bacterium
ACCTGGGACATACTGTTTTAATTAACAAGATGAAGCAGTTTCAGGATTTAGGTCACACAGCTATTTTTTTGATTGGTGACTTTACGGCTTGTATCGGCGATCCCACTGGTAAAAATGAAACTCGTCCAGCACTGACTCCAGAAGAAGTAAAAGAAAATGCGAAAACTTACGCTGAACAAGTTTTTAAAATCTTAGATCCGAATAAAACTGAAGTTGCTTACAATGGAACGTGGATGAACAAGTTCACGCCAATTGATTTCATCAAGCTTGCTGGGCAATACACAGTCTCCAGAATGATGGAGAGGGATGACTTTAGTAATCGTTTTAAAGAACATAAACCAATCTCAGTTCACGAGTTCTTATATCCGCTTGTTCAAGGTTACGATTCAGTAGCATTAAAGTCTGATGTGGAATTGGGTGGAACTGACCAAAGGTTTAACCTTTTGGTTGGCCGCGAAATCCAGAAATCCTACGGTGTGGAACAACAATGCATTATGACAGTTCCAATTTTAGAAGGGCTGGATGGCGTTAAAAAAATGTCAAAGAGCTATGACAACTTTATCGGTGTTCAAGAAAATCCAAAGGATATGTTTGGAAAGACGTTGAGAGTGTCAGACGAGCTCATGTTTAAGTACTACGAGCTTCTAACGGATTTGACGATCGATCAAATCGAACAATTAAAAAACGATATAAAGTCAGGCAAGGTTCACCCAAAGAAAATTAAGGTGGAACTCGCAAAAACTCTAGTGACACGCTTTCACTCTAAGGAAGCTGCAGACAAAGCAGAACAAGATTTTGAAACAGTTTTCGTCAATAAAGGTGTGCCTTCTGATATCCCTGAATTCAAACTTCAATCAGGTGATACGATTGGAATTTGTCAGCTTATGACAAATGTAGGTCTTACGAAATCAAACGGTGAAGCTCGTAGACTCGTAGAAGGAAAGGCCGTCGAGTTTGACGGTGTTAAAAAGATTGATCCAAAAGAAATGATTCCGCTTGAAAAGGGAACGCAATTTACCATTAAAGCAGGGAAACATAAATTTTTAAAGGTTGTGATCGTATGAAAGTAAAGTTCCTGCCAATTGATAAAGAGTTTGAAATAAAACCGAATCAGTCAGTTTTAGATCTCGCTCATCAGAATGGCATTCATATTCAGTCCGTATGTAAAGGCGTTCCATCTTGTGCGGAATGTAGAATTCAGATAATAGATGGGGAACACAATGTATTCCCTCCAACTAAAAAAGAAGAGAGTTTGATAGGAACTGCTCACTTTGTCGATAGAAGCAGGCTTTCTTGCCAACTGAGATGTTTTGGTGACCTCGTAGTCGACCTTACCCAGCAGATTGAAAAAGAACAAAATGCAAAGCGTCCCCGTGGAAAACACTCTAAAGACCCATCTCAATCCAAAGCAGTTATGGGCAGTATTCTTTTAGATGATCCAAGTGTAACTCCAAAAAATCTAAGTCAAGAAGACTATAACCTGAGAAAAGCTGAAAAAGTCTTTATGGAAGAAGAGTTAAGAATGGAGCTTGAAAGAATCAAAAGACGCAAGCAGGGACTCAAAGACAGCGATGATACAGCAGATGAGGACGCGGAAAATGAAAAGAATAGAAATTCTTAGTCACGGCATTCAGTATAAGGAAATAGGATCTGGTCCCACGGTTGTCTTAGTGCACGGCTATGGCGGTACAATTTATGACTGGGATGAAGTTGCGGAAATTTTATCTAAAAACTACCGAGTTATTATTCCGAACCTTTCAAGTATCTATATGGATCCTTTAAGAGCAGTTTCGTTTTCTCAGCAAGTGACAGTTTTTCGAGAGTTTTTGAATCTATTCAAGAAAACCACGAAAGATCCTCTCTATTTGGTAGGAGGGAGCTATGGAGCAGCGCTGTGCTATGGAGTTGCGATTGAAGAGTCGAATCTCGTGGATAGAGTTGCGCTACTTAACCCAATGCCTCCGTATCCAAAAAATCAAATCCGAAATCCTATCATAAAGCTATCCATGGATATTTCTAAACTTCCAGCTGCGGTAGTATTGTTATTAAAATCTCCAGGTGGGAGGTTGGGCCTGAAACATATTCAAAGAATATTTAATGTCCCATGGATCAAAAGCAATGCCCAAAAAAACAGACTTGAAAAAATCACGACAAGAAAAGCAAAGTTAATTGCTCATGTTCTTAACCGCTTTTCTTGGATTAACGAAGTCGAAGATTGGGCCCAATGGGAAAAGCGACTCGGATATTTAAAGACTCCGGTGCATATCATATGGGGATCACGTGACAATCTCTTTTTGCCGGGAACGTATGACAGATTGTCAGAAAAATTTCCGAGCTGTGAGATTACAAAAGTCGAAGGTGGAAAGCACGTCCTTATGATCGAGCGTCCTGAAGAGGTTTCCAGAATTTTACAAAAGTTCTTTTCCGCACAGGCAAAGTCTCTAAAAATCGTTTATGACAAGCAAGAAGCATAATGACCCCCAAATTAAAACTGAATCGGCACCGATTGCAAAACCCTTATTGAGAGGGCATTTTCATCAAGCTGCCTTTTTTTATGCCCTTGGAGCATGGACTGTGTTGCTGACTTGCCTTGAAACCTCAAGGCAAGTTTTTGCGGTTCTTCTTTACGGGCTAGGCCTCCTGGGTCTCCTGGGCGTGAGTTCTCTTTATCATCGTATTCATTGGAAGCCTAATGCGCGAACATTGATGAGACGCTTGGACCATTCAGCAATATTTCTTTTGATTGCGGGTACGTTTGCACCAATTTGTTTATTAGGGATGAATGAATACTCTGGAGAGAAGCTTCTATCTATAGTTTGGATTGTCGGAGTCTTGGGGATTCTTCAATCACTCTTCTGGATCCAGGCCCCGAAGTGGTTATCTGCAGTTTTATATGTAGCAATGGGATGGCTGGCTGGTCCATATCTGACAGAATTAGAATCGTCTCTAGGTCTCACCAACGTTGTTTTGTTGATTGTCGGTGGCGTCATCTATACTTTGGGTGCTGTGGTCTATGCAGTTAAAAAACCAAATCCTTTCCCTTCGGTATTTGGATATCACGAAATCTTTCACATTCTTGTGATCATTGCAGCAATTTTACATTTCATCGTGGTCGCCCGTTTGATCATGTGATTAAATTAAATGATGCAGAATCGAATAGAAAGAAAACTAAAAAAGATTACAGAATTAGACAAAGAATATGCGGGCTGGAGAACTTTACTCTTTATATTCACCTTTGTAATTTGGTGTTTAGTAGGTCTTGATTTTTGGCCGAAGGTTTTTTTACCCATTGCAGCCTTATTATCATTAACATTTTTTGTAACCGTTGCTATTCACAGGAAGATTCGCAAAAATTTAAGACTCTTTGAGAGTCGGCTCAAAGTACAGCGTCGTCAAAAAGCAATTCAGGATCTAAATTGGTTAGACGTTCCGCAAACTGATTTTCGGGGTATTGATCTTAGTATTCCTTACCTTACAGATCTAAACATCATCGGTGATCACTCCATCCTAAAACTCATTAACCGCACAACTTCTGGCTTAGGTTTTAAGAGATTGTTAGAGCTTTTTTTGAGTAACGATGTGATTGATGCCGAAATCAAGCGGAGACAGAACCTTGTTCAAGAGTTAAAAGAGCTTAAAATATTTAGGTATTCTTTTTTAAGTCATATGGGTGTCGTAAGTAAATCCATTGACACTCAAAAAATAGAAAATTTGCTAAGAAATTCTCTTTCTGACCTTAAATCTAATATTGAATTTATTGGAATTTTTATTTTCCAGGCGGCCTTTGTCGTTAACATGTGCTTAGCATTTATTGGTCAGGGTAATAAGACTTTTGTGATTGCTTCTTTTGTACTTGTTGTTATCGAAAATGTAAGGCTTAGAAAAAAGATAAAAACTGCGGCCGCTTATGGATGGTCTGTTTCTGCATCACACTACCTAGACAGTTTTAGATTGGCAGTAGAAATTCTTGAAAAGTTTAGCGGACTAAATAAACCAGAGCTTTCGAAAATTCTATCGGTCTTTGAGCGCAAGAAATCTGTTTCATTAAGAATCAAAAAATTAGAGCAGGTGAGTGGGGCTTTGGGAGTTCGACAGAACTTTATTGTTCATGGCTTAGTTCATCTTGTGGTTCCATGGGATATTTTATGGACATATAGACTAGATAAAATCAGAAAAGAAATTCAATCAGATCTTCCAAAGTGGGAAAAGGCTCTAGCCGAAATAGAAGCTTTCCTATCCATAGCGATGTATGCGGAAGCCAATCCTGATTTTGTTGATGCTCACATTGACAATTCAAAACTATTGAGCGCCACCAATGTAAGGCATCCTCTTATTCCAAAAGGCAGAGCTATTGGAAATCCCATTGTGATCGACGAGAAAGAAAAATGTATTCTCATCACGGGCTCTAATATGTCGGGCAAAAGTACCTTTATGCGCTCGGTAGGAGTGAACTATTTGTTGGCAAAGGCTGGAGCTCCCGTTGCTGCAGATTCATTTTCATTTTGTAATCAACCACTTTATTCTTCCCTGAGCGGAGGAGATTCCCTTCAAGAAGGACTTTCATCCTTTTATGCTGAAGTTAAACGTTTAAAAGAAATTTTAGACGCGACAAAAAATTATAAATCAATTTTATTTTTGATTGATGAAATTTTTCGAGGAACGAACAATCGCGAAAGACTTGCGGGAAGTCAAGCTTACATCAAAGAGATAGTTTCTATTGGTGGCAAAGGGATTGTAACTTCACACGATTTGGAGCTAGCGCAATTAGAAAAATTAAATATCGGAATTGTGAATTATCATTTCAGAGAAACAATTCAAAATTCAGAAATGTCATTTTCGTATGAAAAACAAAAAGGACCGTGTCCAACAACTAATGCCTTGGAAGTTATGAAGTTAAACGGTCTTCCTGTGTAATTATATCGAGATTCAGATAATGCCGTTCATCGCAGACGAACTGAAGACAGAAGCTGGAATTTGGAGTAGTCCAATTTCAAGAAGAGCTTCCATCTCCACACGTGCTTTAAGCTTTTGTTAATCAGTGACGATATCCTTCGGTGCGATCAGACCCTTCTACTTTAACTAATTTGTTGTATAGTCCTAAGATCAAGAAAGAAGGCGCCCACTGTCCTACAAAATTTGCCCATCCTTTGCTCTTACCTTGGACAAGTGCAAGTCCTAAAGAGGTCACCATGGATCCGATAGCTAATCCTAAAAAAACTCCTGAAGGTATTTTAGCTGTTTGGTGTTCAATCATTCTAGTCATGGTACCTTCTCGATGGGAAGACGGAGTTGATCCTTTAGAGTCGAAACTAGTTGAATCAAAATCTTGAATGTTTTCTTGAGGCATATCTTTCTCCTTTTGTTGTTACAGTGTTTCTCTCAACGATCTTTTGCATTTGTTATACCAAAGCGAAGATTGAAATAAATGCAAGTGGTAGCTGTTAAAATCCCTAAATGTCTCGCAACAAGGGGCAAATTAGGCGCTTAGAGCAATCTTTCTGCAATTAATTCCATTTTCAATCTGGCCATCATATTGCTTTGAGAAGGGGAACAATTAACCAAAGGAGCCACAATATGAAGGCATTGCGCTCAGGCGAAACAAATACACTGTGGATTGACACTGAAAACGCTCCCATTTTTTTTCCTTTAGCAGAGAGTTTAAAAGTAGATGTTTGTGTTATAGGTGGAGGAATAGCGGGTTTAACTACGGCTTATCTATTAATGAAGGAAGGGA
Source organism: Pseudomonadota bacterium (assembly GCA_023427925.1). GTDB lineage: Bacteria > Bdellovibrionota > Bdellovibrionia > Bdellovibrionales > JAEYZS01 > JAEYZS01. Next base: position 5,735 of record JAEYZS010000038.1, read on the forward strand.
AAAAAGTTTGTGTGCTTGAAGGATTTGAAATCGGAAGCGGACAAACGGGTAGAACAACAGCTCATTTCTCAAATGCATTAGACGACCGTTATTTTGAACTAGAAAAATTGTTCGATGAAGAAGGTGCAAAGCTCGCAGCCCAAAGTCACACGGCTGCGATAAAAAAAACAATAGATATTGTAAACAAAGAAAAGATAGCTTGTGAACTTGAAACCGTCGATGGATATTTGTTTTCAGTAGAAGACGACCGTCCAGGTGTACTCGAAAAAGAACTTGAAGCAGTACGTAAAGCGGGACTAGCAGATGTAGAATTAGTAGATAGTTCGCCTATTAATTTCTTTAGTACAGGTCCATGCCTGAAATTTCCACAACAAGTTCAACTTCATCCTCTAAAGTATATCAATGCCTTAGCCAAACTTATAGTAAAAGGTGGAAGTTATATTTATACAAACACACGCGCAGAAGAGGTGCATGGTGGAACAAATACGTATGTACGTACCAAAAGCCATCTCGTCTATTGTGACTCGATCGTGGTTGCTACGAATACGCCCTTCAATGATTTGTTCGCCATTCATACAAAGCAAGCTCCATATAGAACATATGTTTTAGGGTTTAAGGTCCCTAAAGGAAGTGTTCCGAAAGCTCTCTATTGGGACACACTCGATCCTTATCACTATGTTCGTGTAGAGGCGCGAGGCGATCACGATGTTCTTGTTGTTGGCGGTGAGGACCATAAAACTGGGCAAGAAAGTTATCCTGAAACATGCTTCTATAAATTAGAGCGATGGGCACGAGTCCGATTCCCAATGATAGAAAGTATTCTTTACTCGTGGTCAGGACAAGTGCTTGAGCCCGTGGATGGGCTAGCATATCTAGGTCGAAATCCTTTGGATAAAGACAATGTCTATATCATTACCGGCGATTCTGGAAACGGCATGACTCATGCAACGATTGGAGCAATGTTAATTACAGATCAAATCATGGGTCGTGAAAATGAGTGGGAAAAACTTTATAATCCTTCGCGCATTAACGTGTTATCAACAGGAGAGTTTCTAAAGGAAAACGCAAACGTGGTTGCCCAATATGGAGATTGGTTCCAAGCCAAACCAAAATCTCACTTAGAAGATTTGCCTTTTGAAGAAGGAATGGTGGTTCGTGACGGTCTTAAAATGATCGCTGCTTATAAAGACAAGCAGGGAAATGTGGAAATGATGTCAGCTGCATGCACTCATCTTGGTGGAGTTGTAAGATGGAACCC
>JAEYZS010000090.1 GCA_023427925.1 Pseudomonadota bacterium
GTAACCAAATATAACTTTCTTAGAGTAAGTTGAAACAAGCTCTGAAATCACGCCCATTGCAGGGAGAATCATAATGTAAACTGCAGGATGTGAATAGAACCAGAAAAAGTGTTGGAAAAGGACTGGATCACCACCAAGAGACGCATCGAAGAAACCGATTCCCAATGCTCTTTCCGCAACCAATAATAGAAGGGTGATTGCAAGAACTGGGGTTGCAAGAACCTGAATGATCGCAGTTGAATAAAGCGCCCATACAAATAAAGGCATTCTATTCATCGTCATTCCCGGAGCTCTTAACTTATGCACTGTCGCAATAAAGTTTAGACCCGTTAAAATCGAAGAGAATCCCATAATGAAAGCGCCAAGAACAACATAAACCGTCGCTGTACTTGTCTTGATACTGTACGGAGTATAGAACGTCCAACCTGTATCAATGCCGCCAGCAAAAAGAGCTGCAAAAGCGACCCCGGCACCAACGATAAGACAGTACCAGCTTAATAGGTTGAGTTTTGGGAAAGCAACGTCTTTTGCTCCAATATGAATCGGCAAAAAGAAGTTTCCTAAGAAAGCCGGAATCCCGGGAATAATCACCATAAAGACCATCACTGATCCGTGAAGTGTCATCACTTGGTTATAAAGATCCGGTGAAATAAATTGTGTTCCTGGGAACATAAGCTCGAGCCTTAGTAATAATGCGAACATCCCACCGATGAAGAACAAAACCATCACCGTGATGAAGTACATAATACCGATTCTCTTATGATCGAGAGTAGTTAACCAAGACCACAAACCTTTTTCTGCATTAAGGTAATTTGAACCTTCTACGTGACCGTGTGCCATTTAAACTCTCTCCTATTATTTCAATGTCTTTATATATTCGATAATTTCGTTAATCTCATCTTCGCTCATCAAGCCCTGGAATGAAGGCATAATGACGTTCGCGAAACCTTGTACATATTTTGCTTGAGGGTTTAAGAGCGATTCTCTTACGTAGCTTTCGTCAACCACAGCGCTTGTGCCATCAGAAAACTTCGTTTGATTGCCCCAAATACCTTTTAGTGTTGGACCAACCTTCACAGATCCATCAACTGAGTGGCATGCAATACAGCCTTTTGAAACAAAATGATCCTTACCCAGTTCGGCAGGAGCCATAGTTGATTTGTCTTTTTTAATCCAAGCATCGTACTCAGCACGAGTTACTACGCGGACTTTGCCAATCATACCTGAGTGAGCTGTCCCACAGTACTCTGTACAAAATAGCTCATAATCACCAAGTTTATCGGACTGAAACCACATTTTAGATCTTTTTCCCGGTACCACGTCCATCTTTACACGAAAGCTAGGAACGTAAAAACTATGAATCACGTCAACGGAAGTCATGTTTAAAACCACAGGAGTTTCTACTGGAATCACAAGCTCATTTGTAACTTTTTTGCCTGTCGGATAGACCATATCCCATGCCCATTGTCTACCTGTCACATTCACTTCGAGCGCATTTGTAGGGAAAGTTCTAGTTTTCTCGTAAACTACCCATCCCCAATAAAAGATACCTAGGAAAATACAAAGCGGAATAAAGCTCCACAAAAATTCTAGGATATAGCTATGAGTAATGTGCGCTGTTTTATCATTATCCGAGCGACGTTGATACTTCACGATGAAGTAGGTCATCGCACCAAGCAATAGGACGCAAGCAATTACACTCGCCCAAACCGTGAAGTTGAATAGTATATCTGCCTCTTTCGCAATGGTCGAACCTTGTATCGGCATGTAAGACATTTCTTAATTTCTCCCTTACTTAGATTCCTTCATCATTCTTCTCCATTGTGGAATTAAGAATGCAAAGAAGATGAGCGCACACAATGCTGCTCCGTATTTCATTATGTTATATGCATAAAATGCGTATGTTCTTTTATTTGGATCATATTGGAAGCAAAACAATACAACCTTATCAACGATTTCGCCGATTTTACCATTGGTTGCTTCCACTAGAGACAGTCGAATTGTTTTAGGATCAAAAGAAATGCCGTGAAGATAACGAGAGATTTTACCTTCTGGAGTTAGTATGATGGCAGCCGATGCGTGAGCGTATTGCTTTGAGGCTTCATCCCATTTGTAACCAAAACCCACTTGCTCAGCAAGCGCCTTAATTTGCGAATCTTCTCCAGTTAAAAAGTGCCATCCTGGAGCGCTATCTTGACGGCCGTAAGACTCAATATAGCTTTCTTTTTTTGCAGCCGCTAATTTATAATCTTCTTTTGGATCTATAGTCACAGAAACAAGTTCAAACTTATCGCCCACCGCCCAATCTAAAGCCTTTAATCCATCTGTCAGACCGTTTAAGTGCATATTACAAAGACTTGGACAATTATAATAGACAAGCGAAAGAACAATGGGCTTGTCTCTATTAAAATAGCTTCCCAATGTAACTTCTTTTCCAGTGTCATCTGTAAATTTGAGATTGGGATCGACTTGCGCCCCGTTATTCTCTGTGATTCCAACGTTTTCAAGCTCACGAGGCACTTCATTGGAAACCGCCCCCATTTGCTTCCAAGGGGCGTTTGCATTTTCAGCAAAAGTTGATGCGGCAGTGGCCAATACCACTGCGAATAATACGCACTTTAGAATTTCTAAGCGTCTTGTCTTTATCATTAAATTAATTAAGCGCCTTGTTTGAAAAACTTCTTCCACTCCGATTTAGGAGATGAAGGAAGGTTTGTATTGAGCGATCTGAGATAGTGAACAATGTCCCATCTCTCGTCTTCTCTTATGTGATCTATTTTCAGAATACCAAGTTCTTCACTACCCGAAGAAAGCAATCTATAAACATCAATTTCTGTGCCTCGATTAGGTAAATTTCCTGACTTGAACATTTCAACTAAGCGATCTTTTCCGCCTTCTTCATGATAAAAAGAAAGATTCACTTTATAACTTTGTTCGCCTCTTTTAATAGCTTCAGGGGAACTCTTGCTC
>JAEYZS010000136.1 GCA_023427925.1 Pseudomonadota bacterium
ATCGTTCAGAGTCCCGATGATTTCTGCAACAGTATTATCGTCCCAAGAAAAAATACGCTTCACCGTGATCATTTTAGCTTTCACAGCTTCGGCCCAACTCATGTTTTCGTCTTCAATCATTTTAAGAAACTTTTCTTGCTTTTGCGTTCCGCAAGTTTCCATTAAGTTCAACAACTGAATAAATCCGCCTTTTTTCTTATAACGATCTAGCATACTCATATAGATTAACTCCCTCTAAGAGCTTTTCGGCCCTTCCGTGAGGGAATTTTAAAAAAACTACCTGTTGTTTCAATATGATCCAAGGGTCTGCAAAAATACTAAAAGGTCTGTCTATGAAAACTGCCTATTTTTTGGTATAACATTGACCTATATGAAGATGGTGTGGGCCTCGGTTTTATACTTAATCTGTCCCTTTGTTATGGCGAATAGCTATAGCAACGAGGTTGCTTTAAGGATCGATAAGATCTCCCAATCCTATCTAGGACTACCTTATATCGTGGACCCATTGGGTGAGGGCGAGGGCTATGATAAGGACCCTTTGTTTCGGTTCGACGGCTTTGACTGCGTTACCTACGTAGAAACCGTTTTAGCAGAAGCTCTTGCGGGTTCTAATGAGCAGTTCCTTCCGATTTTAAATCAAATTCGATATAAGAATTCTCAAATCGATTTTAAAACCAGAAATCATTTTACGAGTATAGATTGGATAGTGAACAATCAACAAATAATTAAAGACATCACTGAGGACCTATTTCCTCAAGAACACCAAATATCTAGAACCTGGATTGACCGCTCGGCATGGTTTCTAAGAAATCACAAAATGGTTGTTCAAGAAAATCCGAAGTATTCCATATTGCCATATCTATCGATCGAAGCCGTACAAAATAACCCCGATCTATTGAGCCGCATTCCGCATGGAGCAATCATTAGTATTGTGCGACCAAATTGGAATCTCAAAGACAAGATCGGGACAAATTTAGACGTCTCCCATCAAGGATTTGCAATACTTAAAGATGATGTGCTCTATTTCAGACATGCGGGCATCAGCGCCAAGCAAGTGGTTGAAGAACCACTTATTCAATACCTCCAAAAGATGACGTCCGTTGCGTCCGTTGGAGGCATAAATATTCTTGAAATTCGCTAGAACTCCAATTGTCCGGCAGTTTTTTGAATTACATCGATCAATGAATCATCTGAAATCAATCCACGAATTGCTTTGATATCATGAGCAAAAATTCGATCCTTATCTGCATATGGAACTTTTGTACGAATCACATCATAGGCCGATTTGATTGTGCCCGCCGGTTTTAATGGACTCAATAAATCTAGGCCTTGAGTTGCACTTAAGAGTTCCATGGCCACTACGTTTTCCGCGTTATCTACAATTTTTCCAAATTTCCTTGCAGCAATGGTTCCCATCGAAACATGGTCTTCTTTGTCCGCTGAAGTTGGGATGCTGTCGACTGATGCTGGATGAGCTAAGATTTTATTTTCACTGACTAGAGATGCCGCTGCGACTTGAACAATCATATGACCCGAGTTAAGACCGGAATCTTTTGTTAAGAAAGCAGGTAATCCGCTCATTGAAGGATTGATTAGTTTTTCAATCCTGCATTCAGAAATACTCGCCATGGCAGCCATTGCGATTCCCATAAAGTCCAATTGGAATGCCACGGGCTCACCGTGGAAGTTTCCACAAGACAAAATCTTGTCGTGTTTATCAAATACGAGGGGATTATCCGTCGACGAGTTTGCTTCGATTTCTAAAGTTTTTAGCCCCATTCTCAGGGCATCTTTAGTCGCACCGTGAACTTGCGGCATACATCTTAGAGAATATGCGTCTTGAACTCGTGAGCAATTTGCATGGCTCTCCGCTATAGGAGAAGTTTCTCCTAGAATTTTTCTTAGATTTCTTGCAGTAATAGCTTCACCTGGGTGTGCTCGTGTCGCAGAAATAAGCGGATCAAAGGCTGAGCGTGTTCCAAGCATTGCCTCAAGTGACATCGCTCCTGCTAAGTCCATAATCCAAGCAATGCGTCTTGCGCGGTAAAGGCTTAACAACCCCACTGCCGTCATCACCTGACAGCCATTAATAAGTGACAACCCTTCTTTGGCTTGCAGTTCTAAGTGCTGAATATTTTTTTTCTTGAGTAAGCCCGCAACAGGAACGACTTGACCCTCTTGCCACACTTCACCTTCACCAATTAGAGCCAGAGCCAAATGAGATAAGGGGGCCAAATCACCACTTGCTCCCACACTGCCTTGTTGAGGGATAACGGGAATAATATCTTCATTCAAAAATTCTAAAATTTTCTCAACCACTTCCACTCTCACACCGCTGTGACCACGTGAAAGCGCATTGGCTCTTAAAAGCATAATCGCGCGTGATTCCTCTTTTGTGAATGGGTCACCTATCCCACAGCAATGAGATCGGATAAGATTTTTTTGAAGTTCTGCCAAATTTTGATCCGAAATTTTTACAGAGCTCAATGCTCCAAATCCCGTATTCACACCGTACACAGCTTCATTGTTTTTCAATTTATTGAGAATATATTCACGAGACTTCTGAATTAATTTTTTAGATGATTCGCTCAACACCACTTTTGTTTTTTTGTGAGCCACATCCCATACTTGATCAATATTTAAACTTTCACCTGTAAGTTGAATCATAATTTCCTCTTTGTGTTTACACTCTTAGCGATTGAATAGCCTTTTGGTAAGACTGAACTGGATCAGAACCGGTTTCTTTGCCGGCGCCAAAAATATAACTTCCTGCTACAAATACATTTGCTCCAGCATCTCTGCATATCTTAGCGGTTTCTTGGTTGATACCGCCATCCACTTCGATGTGAATATCCAGTCCGCGATTTTGAATTTCTTTTTTTAAGTCTTTAATTTTTTGAACTTGGTCGTTCATAAAACTTTGTCCGCCAAAACCTGGTTCCACCGTCATAATGAGCACCATCGAGACGTCATCTAAATACGGTAAAATCTCGGAGAGATTTGTTCTTGGTCTCAATGTGATTCCAGGATTTACGTTTTGAGCTTTGATCTGTCGTAAGACATCCAGTGGCTTTTGAGTCGATTCTACATGAATTGTGAGGTAATCACTACCAGCTTTAATAAATTCATCGACGTACTTTTCAGGTTCTTCGATCATAAGATGGACATCCAGTGGAATCTCCGCAACTTTTTTTATCGCTTTTACGACAGGCGGGCCGATAGTGATGTTATTTACAAAGTGTCCATCCATGACATCCACGTGTAACCAATCTGCTCCAGCTTTTGTGACCGCACTCACCTCTCTTGCGATATGAGCAAAGTCACAGGACAGTAAACTTGGCGATACAATGACTGATTCACTATGTGTTTCCAAGCACATCTCCTTCCTTGAGTGGATAACCTCTTAAAAAATCCTCTGCACTCGATTTTGCCTTTCCCTCAAGCTGAACTTGGTGAATTTTTAATGACAAATCACCAGCTCCAACTATAAACGAATCTTTCTCAATTTTTAGAACTTTACCTGATTCGCCTTTTGAGTTCGATAGCGAAGCCTTTAAAATTTTTAATTGCTTACCATTCCAAGTTGTCCAAGTCCCTGGCCACATATCAAATGCGCGAATTTTATTTATGATTTCTAAAGAAGATTTCTTCCAATCAATGAGGCCTTCTTCTTTTTTTAGTTTCTTTGCAATGGAGACTTGGGATTCATCTTGCTTCTGTCCTGCTAAATTTCCACGGATATAGTCCATAAGTTCGGTGGCCAGCAATTCGCACGAGAGTTTTTTAAGTTTTTCATATACACTTGATGAAGTGTCTTCAAGTGTGAGCGGTATTTTTCGAGTCCCAAGAACGGGACCTGCGTCAAGAGCTTTAACCACGATTTGAAGAGCCACTCCAGTTTCAGCGTCTCCCGCCTCGATGGAACGCTGAATAGGTGCAGCCCCTCTCCATTTTGGCAAGAGGCTACCGTGAACATTGACCGCTCCAAATGGGAAGGTCTTTAAAAATTCTTCGGACACGATTTGACCAAAAGCAATTACAACGGCAACATCTGCTTTCAAACTTTTAAGATGAGCCAAGAATTCCGGAGTGTTTACACTCTCAGTGTTTCTCACAGGAAGTCCTAGCTTTAATGCTGATTCTTTGACTGGGGTTGGGTGCACTTGCATATGGCGTCCCTTGGGACGATCTGGCTGAGTGACAACCTCAACGATTTCATAATGCTCATCTTTTGCCATGCTCTCAAGCGGAGTCACGGCAAAGTCCGGTGTTCCCAAGAACACCACTCTTACTTTACTCATGGGGTGAATCTAATCACAGATTCTTGGCGTTGTCTTTGGAATTTTCTTCTTGATCTTTTTCGTAGCCGAATTTTTTAATGCGATCTTTAATTCGATTCGATTTTAAAAAGCTGAGTCTATCGATAAACAATTTTCCGTCTAAGTGGTCGATTTCATGCTGAATGCAAATAGCTAAAAGACCATCCACTTTTACGGTCACTTTTTCGCCCTTTGTATTGAGGTATTCGGCTTCAATATACTCGGCTCTTTCGACGTTTTCTACAAAACCAGGTACACTGAGGCAGCCCTCTCCATAGATGGTTTTACCTTTTTTAACTTTAACTTCTGGATTAATTAGAACCAACGGATATTCCACTGCTTTTTCAAGATCAGTCATACCCTCGTCGGTAGGCTTACCTTCTTCATCATGAGGTCGCGTATCAATTACGATCATACGTTCAAGTCGACCGACCTGCGGAGCAGCCAACCCTACCCCTCGAGCCTCATACATGGTCTCAAGCATGTCCTTCGAGTACTGAACGAGCTCTTCTGTGACCTCTTTTACAGGCTTAGAAAGCTCTCTTAATTTAGGATTTGGGTAAGTAAGAATCTCTAAAATCATGCTCTCATTTTAACGCATTACTTCTTTAGACGCAATAGTAAGAAGGTCGATAGGGCCAAAGTGAAAATATTAGGCAGCCATGCGCTTAAAATGGGTGCGAGATATCCATGGCGCCCCAAAGTTAAGCCCACATTGAGGAGTGCCCAGTACCCAAACGCAAGCCCTAAACACATTCCCACGGCAGCCATTCTGCCGCCAGTTCTGTTGTTAAAAACACTAAATGGAATTCCAATAAAGGCCATCACAAAGGCCGCAAGAGCATAGCCAAACTTTGAGTGTAAATCCACCTCGTACCGAAGTGTATTTAAGCCCGCTTCTTTATTTTTTTTGATATACTGTCTAAGCTCTTTGATGGAGACAACCTCTGAAAATTTGGATGATTCCTGAATGTCTCCGATTTCCTCGTTTATCAAAATCGACTTTTCATCAAAAGACTGTGTTAGAGGAAAGCTAGAGTCACCTGTAAAGAGAGTGACTGAACCATCTTGCAATTTCCACTCTTTAGGATCAAGTTTTGCACTATTTGCCACAATCATTTGCACCAAATTCCACTTATCATCAAAGTAGTAAAACGAAAGACCTTGTGCCATCTGGGTGGATGCTTCAAAGGTTTTGATATTAAATAACATGTTGTTTTGACGATACCAGATTTTTGAGTTTTTAACTGCCGAGTACATAGC
>JAEYZS010000215.1 GCA_023427925.1 Pseudomonadota bacterium
CATCGGGACTCTGAACGATATGACCATATCACTCACTCTTTTAGGAGTGGATGCAGAATCTAAAGAGAAGATCTTTAAAACTTTAAACCATTCAAGAAAACGAAAAATTGAAGAGGATATGGCAGAAAGAAAGCCCACACCGGCTGAAATTTCTACGGCGTACGTGCAAGTTCTTACTCAAGTTAGAAAAATGGTCGCTGATGGATTCTTGTATTTAGAAAAAATCGACCCTGTCCTTGTCGTAAACTCCGAGTTTGAAGATCAACTTCTTTCAGGAGGCTTCGGAAGCGGTACAGTGAAATCTACAAACCTTGACTTGAATGCAGTACAAGACTCTAAAGATGAAGAGTTAAAGAAAAAGCTCGTTGAGCTTAAGTCTGAGAATGACTCTTTGAGAGAGAAGTTAGAGCAGGCCGAGAATAAGCTCTCTCAAATCCGTAAAATCGCATAATCTTACATCTTCCGCGGCGCGGAAAAAGGTGTTAAGCCGTATTAAACCTGATAGCAATATACCTCATCGAAGTGAGGTATATTTTATGGCTAGAACTATCAAGGCTCCAACTGGGACAAAATTATCATGTAAAGGCTGGCTTCAAGAGGCCGCTTATCGAATGATTCAAAACAACTTGGATCCTGACGTGGCCGAACGCCCTGAAGATCTTATTGTTTATGGTGGAATCGGAAAAGCCGCTCGAAACTGGGAATGCTATGATCGAATTTTAGAATGCCTCAAAAAACTAGAAAACAATCAGTCGCTTTTAATTCAATCAGGAAAACCTGTAGGTATTTTTGAAACACATGAAGATGCCCCGAGGGTATTAATTGCAAATTCCAATCTTGTTCCGAACTGGGCAAACTGGGAGCACTTTAATGAACTCGATAAAAAAGGCCTCATGATGTATGGGCAAATGACTGCGGGGTCTTGGATTTATATTGGGAGCCAAGGGATTGTCCAAGGCACATACGAAACATTTGTAGAAGCTGGTAGAAAACATTTTGGCGGAGATTTGAGTGGTAAAGTTCTCTTAACCGCAGGACTAGGAGGAATGGGCGGCGCCCAACCTCTAGCCGGAGTTTTTGCTGGCGCAGTGGTGCTTGGAGTGGAAGTCGACCCAACTCGAATTCAAAAAAGACTAGACACAAAATACGTTGATGAATTGGCTGCTGACATTGATGACGCCATTGGAAGGGTTGAAAAATACAAAGCAGAAAAAAAAGCAGTGAGTATCGCACTACAAGGAAATATGAGTGAAGTGATTCACGAACTCATAAAAAGAAATTTCATTCCGGATTTATTAACGGATCAGACGTCGGCTCATGATCCTCTTGTGGGATATATTCCAGCCGGCTTGTCATTAGACCAAGCATCAGACTTAAGGAAGTCAAATCCTGATCAATACGTCGAAAAGTCCATTGCTAGTATCGCTAAACATGTTGAAGGAATGCTGGAGATGAAAAGGCGCGGAGCCGTGACATTTGACTATGGAAATAATATTCGTGCGATGGCAGAAAAAGGTGGAGTAAAGAATGCCTTTGATATTCCGGGGTTTGTTCCAGAATATATTCGACCGTTGTTTTGTAAGGGTTCAGGACCTTTCAGATGGGTCGCACTTTCGGGTGATCCAAAAGATATTGAAGTGACGGACAATGCAATCAGAGAATTGTTTCCACACAAAAAACCATTGATGAATTGGCTCGATATGGCTCAAAAGAAAATCAAGTTTCAGGGCTTGCCAGCTCGCATCTGTTGGCTCGAGTATGGTGAAAGAGCTTTGGCCGGACTCAAGTTCAACGAACTTGTAAGAACTGGAAAAGTTTCTGCCCCAATTGTGATTGGCCGAGATCATTTGGATTGCGGATCAGTCGCTTCGCCAAATCGAGAGACCGAAGCGATGAAAGATGGATCTGATGCAGTTGCCGACTGGCCAATTTTAAATGCGTTTTCAAACATTGCAGGTGGATCCACTTGGGTCAGCTTCCATCACGGCGGGGGAGTGGGCATGGGTTACTCACTTCACGCAGGGCAAGTGATTGTTGCAGATGGATCACCTGCTGCAGATAAACGTCTAAAGAGAGTTCTTACAATTGATCCAGGCATGGGACTCTATCGTCATATGGATGCTGGATATGAAGATGCAAGGAAAAACGCACAAGAAAGAGGGCTGAACCTTATTTGGTAAAGTTCTTCTTTACAAGGAATTCTAAAACTTGCTTTAATTGTCTTTATCGAGGGGAGTGCATGTGCTTAAATATTTTTTGTTGTTTGCCATAATTTGCGGCAGTGTTTCGGCTCACGCGATAAGAGATAATGAGTATTTTTGGCAAGCAAAATCTAAAGAGTTGTACTTTGAAGGTGCTCTTGGTTTTGTTTCATTGAAGACCGCTTATCAGTATGTACCGGTTACTGACCAGTATATTAAACAAAAAGGAGTTGTTTACTTTGCGGCTGCTGAATATGGTGTAAGTGAAAATATCGCAATTCGACTAGGCACGAGCTTTAGAAGTCAGACCGTTGAGTACTATCCCAGTTCTAAATACAAATATCAAGGACTTGGGGATATCGATGTAGGAGCGAAGCTTACATCTGAACTAGATAATTATAATATTCGTTATGGTGCGAATGTTACTTTTAGTCCTGGGGATTCTGAATACAAAAATAATTCTTTGAATAACTATTCTGGAAGAAACTTTTTTATTCCTTATATCGGTTTTGATTTTGATGCGACCAATTTAACCTACGGCTTAAGAATCTCGTATGCGCTACCTATGAGTGATCAAAAAAGAGTTATAAATGATGTTCCTGAACAACGTACTGGTGGGGAAATGGCAACTCTAAGCTTATTCTCAGAAAGACACCTTCCAAGAGAAGGAAATATCGGACTTAAATTTAATTATTATATGAATTCTGATTACGAATCACCAACAGGAAGAGAAGAAAACCCAGACGCATTCTCCCTTTCAGCATATGGGAATGGATTTCGAACCGCTTCTTTGATGTTTACATATGATGTTGGATATTACAGCGCTAAAAAGACCGAAGTGGTAGAGAAAAAAAAGGGGATCGTGGGCTTCTTGGGTCTACGATATAAGTTTTGAAAATGGCTGCATCCCCTGTTAATGTTGTTTCATGATTACTGTTTTCAAAAATATATCTGAATGCCTGACTCTGTCAGGATCGGCAAAAAAGCAAGGTCGTCGTGTAACGGACGACGATCTTTCAATTATTAAAAATGCTGTAATAGTCACAAAAAAAAATAAGATAGAATGGATCGGACAGACAAAAAATCTTCCCAGAGAATATCGAAAAGCAAAATCCATCGATCTCAAAGGGAAAACGGTACTTCCAGGCCTTATCGAATGTCACACACATTTGGTGTATGGCGGGAGCCGTGGAAACGATTTTGAAATGAAATTTCAAGGCCGTACTTATCAAGAAATTGCGGCAGCAGGTGGCGGCATCGTAAGTACAGTTGCAAACACACGTAAGCTCTCTGAAAAGGAATTGCTGTCAATTGCAGAAGAGCGGGCAAAGGCCTTCTTAAGGCAAGGGGTAACGACTGTTGAAATGAAAAGCGGTTATGGCCTTAACTTCAAGACCGAAGAAAAAATTCTTAAGATTGTAAATAAGATTAAATCAGTGAGGACTGTTGCGACCTATCTCGGTCCACACGCTAAACCCAAAGAAGCGCTGAGTACGATGGAATATCTTGAAAGCGTTTTAAAAGATTTACGGAAAGTTAGAAAATATTCCCGTCGTGCGGATATTTTTATTGAAAAGGGTTATTTTGATTTAGAGCAGGCGAAGAGTTATTTTGAGGAAGCAAGGGAGGTTGGATTTGATCTGGTAGCCCATACAAACCAATTAAATCACTCTGAAGGCGCAAAGCTTGCTGTTCAATTGGGTGCATTATCTTGCGATCACCTTAATTATTTAAATTCACAGGACATTGATGTTCTAGCTAATGCGGAAACGACATGCGTGTTCATTCCGACAGCAGACTATTATATCGATGTGCCTTATCCTCCAGCAAGAGAGCTTGTTGATAAAGGGGCTCGAGTGGCTCTTTCCACGGATTTCAACCCGGGAACCAGCCCAACTCAAGATATACAGTTTGTAGGGCTACTGGCACGAAAAGAAATGAAGATGACTTTAGCAGAGGTGATTACTGCTTGGACTGTGTCGCCAAGTTACGCGCTAGGTTTAGAAAATGAGTTGGGGTCTCTTGAAGTGGGGAAAAATGCCGACTTTGTGATTCTAAATTCTTCTTGGAAGGACTTGTTTTATCAAGTGGGTTTTAATTCCGTAAATCGAGTTGTTAGAGCGGGTAAGTCTGTCTATTTTTCGACCTAGACCTTTACGGTAAATAAATAAAAAAAAATTTGCTTTTTTCATAAAACCTCTAATTTAATACAGGCTGTACGACACATAAAGTAGGGGGCACCATTGAAGAACTCATCATTAGAAACCTATAGCGACGAATTTTCGGAAGGTCGTGTTTTGGCAAAGAGCTACTCGTTGGAAAACGCGACGACAAGATTACTTCAATCCAAATTCTTTAGTCCAGCGTTTAACACGGCGATCTTTGATGGACCTGTAAGAGTTTACTTTGCTCAGGCGCAAGAACCGGAAGCCTTAAAAGTTTATTTCTCTCTGCAATCAAAAGTTTTCAAGGAAGAGACTACAGGAAACTCGAAAGAAAATCTTCCAAAGGATTCAACTCTGTTTGTTATGATTTATCCGAATAAAGAAAGCTTTCAACAATCATTTGATGAAAGTTCGGACTTTGCAGTTGCAAAGTTAGAACAAGATTGTGTTATCGGTGTTCAAGGACCAATTTCAGACAAAACATGCGATGACATTCTAGATTATGTAAAGCATAATTTTAAATGTGAAGCTTAAGAACAATCGTGGACAAGTTATTATAGAATATATTTTGCTGATGATAATTGTAGTGGGTATCGCTGCTGTCATCATTAGCGGTGTTGTCAGTCGCGATGAGTCCGAACCTGGCTTTTTGATCAAAGCTTGGAATGAACTAGTTATCACCATCGGCAATGACTGCGTTGATAACTGCGAATAGATCATTGACTTCTGGCGTTATCGCCATCCAAATAATGAAATTCCTCTGAAAATTTGGTTTATATGGGGCTTAGGAGTACTTTATGAAGGGTATTATTTTAGCCGGGGGATCGGGCACGCGCCTTTATCCAGCGACACTGTCGGTTTCAAAACAACTTTTACCTGTTTATGACAAGCCTACAATTTATTATCCACTTTCCACATTGATGTTAGCTGGAATTAAAGATGTTCTTATCATTAGTACTCCGCGAGACATTCCACTCATCCAAAACTTACTTCAAGATGGCAGCCAGTTTGGAATTAATATTTCCTACGAAATTCAGCCAAAACCAGAAGGTATCGCACAAGCTTTTATCATTGGAGAAAAGTTTATCGGTAATTCTCCGGTGTGTTTGATTCTTGGCGATAATATTTTTTACGGCCACGATGTTCCGGAAAAAGTTCAATCGGCGGCTCAAATTCAAGATGGGGCAGTCGTATTCGGTTATCAAGTGAGTGATCCGGAAAGATATGGCGTTGTGGAATTCGACAAAAACGGCAATGCGCTCAGTATCGAAGAAAAACCTCAAAATCCAAAATCAAATTGGGCTGTGACAGGTTTGTATTTCTACGACAAGTCAATTTGTGACCGAGCAAAAAAGCTTAAGCCATCCAAAAGAGGAGAGCTTGAGATTACAGATTTAAACCGTGCGTATCTTGAAGAGAAAAAACTAAAGGTAGAACTCTTTGGAAGAGGAACGGCTTGGCTTGATACTGGAACACACGAATCATTGCTTAGCTCCTCTCTCTTTGTTCAAACCATTGAGCAACGTCAAGGTTTAAAGATCGCGTGTCTTGAGGAGATCGCTTACGAAAAAGGATTTATCTCCAAAGAACAATTTGCCCAGATTGCAGAAAGCTATGCTAACTCAGGTTACGGTCAGTATTTAAAACAACAAGTAAAGAGATTGTTATAAATGAAAATCGTTGTGCTAGGTGCAACCGGTCAGCTTGCTTCTTCTTTTAAAAAGGTCGCGCCCTCATATCTCGACGTGACGTATCTGTCACACGCAGAAGCTCCTTTTGAAAACTACGATATGATTGAGAGAAAACTAAATGAACTCAATCCCACTCATGTTATAAATACTGTCGCTTACACGAAAGTGGATCTTGCTGAAAGCGAGCGCGATTTATGTTTTTTAATTAATTATGAAACGCCTGTTAAAATCGCAAAGTGGTGTAAGCAAAACAACGCCTTATTTGTGCACTATTCAACGGATTATGTTTTTAATGGAAAAGGCGAAAAACCTTGGACCGAAGAAGATCCGACAGATCCATTAAATGTCTACGGCATGTCCAAAATGCGGAGTGAAAAAGAGATATTGGCGCTTGAGTGTGCTTATGTGTTTCGAACTTCGTGGGTTTATAGCGAGTTTGGACAAAACTTTGTAAAGACCATGATTAAATTTTTTCAAGAACGAGAAACTTTGAATATAGTTTCTGACCAGATTGGAACTCCTAACTATGCACCGGAATTGGCATCTGCAACTTTAAAAGTTTTGGAATCTGAAAACAAGCTGGGCCTCTATCATTTGTCAGCGCAAGGGGAGTGCAGTTGGTATGAATTTGCTCTTAAGATTAAGGAATACTGTGAGGAGTCTGGATTAAAGTTGGCGATACGCCAAATAAATTCGATTTTATCAAAGGACTACGTAACTCCTGCGCAACGCCCATTGAACTCGAGATTAAGTTCTGAGAAACTTTATAAAGAATTTTCAATTCGACTTCCTTCGTGGGAAGATTCTTTAAAACCGTGTGTATCGGAATTATTAAAAGGATAGTATTTTGAAAGTAGAAAAATTTGAAATTGAAGGACCATTACTCATTGAACCACGTCTGTTTAAAGACGAGCGAGGGTTCTTTGTTGAAAGATTCCGCGAAGACCAATTGAGAGAAATCGGAATTCAAAATCATTTTATCCAAGACAATTTTTCTAGATCCGAATGGAAAGTGTTAAGAGGCTTGCACTATCAGTATGACAAGCCTCAATCGAAATTAGTAACCTGTACTCGAGGGACAATTCTAGATGTTGCAGTGGACATTCGAAAAAGCTCACCCACATTCGGCCAAGCCGTTCAAGTTGAATTAAGTGGTGATAACCCACAATGGCTATGGATCCCGGCAGGCTTTGCGCATGGTTTTGCAGTTCTCAGTGAAGAAGGTGCCGACCTCCTTTACAAAGTCGATGCTCCCTACAAC
>JAEYZS010000252.1 GCA_023427925.1 Pseudomonadota bacterium
TGGGCTATGGTCACCCAAGGTCGATAATCAGTCTAAGATTTCAGGCAAAAAAAAGGCTTCTTAATCCTAAGAAGCCGGCAGTCGAGGTTCACGTCGTCTAGATTTCTTTAAAGAGCGGAGTTTCAACTTCCGCCCTTTGATCCTTGAAATCTTAACGAGCGTATCTTTTGTTCATTGATTCACGCATTTCAGCACCTTCAATAGACAATCTTGTCCAAGGAATCGCCAAAAGTCTTTCGTGCTCAATAGGCTCTTCTGTTTCTTCGCAAACACCGAACTTCCCTGTTTCGATGCGAGCTAAAGCCGATTCAATCTCAGCCAAACGCTCTCTTAAGCGCTCTTGTTGAGAAAGATATTCACCTTCAGCAATGATTCTCATAGTTTGATCTGCTTCGTCGCCCCCGCGATCATCAGATATCAAATTATTTCGGCTGTCCCTAAAACGATTCAGGATATCCATCTTCGCTTCAAGTAGCTTTTCCTTACATTGCTTTACTAGTTTTTCAGGCATCTTCATCTTTATTTCCCCCCGGTAAAAGAAGTAGAACCCCTTTGCAGTTGAAATATTTACACGCTATTGGTTCCATTATGCAACTATTTTTCTTAAATTACCTTAAATACATGACGCAATGTATCGGAAGGGTGTCGCTGAAACTTTAATAACAAAAGGAATTTCCCTTAGTAAATGAAGGTGTCTCCGAATGAGACAAGCTATAATTAGAGAGATAAATCTAGTAGTACAGGGCAATGATCGGAGCCCTCAATCTCATCATGTATATCTGCGTTTTTAAAATACTTCTCTAGATTCTTAGTTGCACAAATCATATCGATTCTCCAACCACGATTTCCTAATCGGGCTCGCTCGATTTGATTCCACCAAGAGTAACGGCTGGTTTCAGTCGGATGAAAGTGCCTAAACGTATCGATAAATCCAATATCCAAAAAAGCTTTAAACCATTCTTTTTCTTCGGGTAAAAATCCGCTGGTTTTAGCGTGTCTGACAGGGTCATAAATATCAATGTCCGCTGGCGCAATATTGTAATCACCTACTACAATAATCGGCTCTCCCCGCTTCACTAGAGGCTTAAGGTGATTTAAAAGATCATTTAAAAATTCCATCTTGTAACGATGTCTATCTGGCCCGCGAGCTCCATTCGGAAAATATATATTATAAAGAGTGAAAGCTTGGTGATGGGTAATAACAACTCGACCTTCATCATCAAATCTCTCGATACCAAGCCCTACAATTGAGCTCTTGATTTTGTCATTATGGAAAGTCGCTACACCCGAATACCCTTTACGCTGAGCAGATGCCCAGTGACTTTGATATTCGTAAGGATTGATCTGCTCAGGAGTAAGCTGGTCGACTTGGCACTTGGTTTCTTGCAAACACAAGACGTCTGGCTTGAGTGTGTCCCAAAAATTCAAGAATCCTTTTTTGTACACAGCACGAATACCATTCACGTTCCAAGATATAATTCTCATAATAGCCTCAGGTCTTAACACGGTTACTCAAATTTTGCTTAACATTGGCTTTATCACATTTTTATGGCAACTTAAATCATTAGAAATAATTTTTAAGAGTTGCTTCCTAAAATATCTATCGAGCACTCTTAAAGCTACACAAGGAGTTATTTATGCCTATGATCGGTCACCCAGCTCCACAGTTTACAACTCCAGCAGTTGTCGGCGGTGGAGATTTTAAAGACATTAGTTTATCGGATTTTAAAGGCCAATGGGTGGTGCTTTTTTTCTATCCACTTGATTTCACATTTGTGTGCCCGACTGAGATTCTTCAGTTCAGGGATCACCTACCTCAATTTCGAGAAAAAAATGCTGTGATTTTGGGCGCATCCGTTGACTCAGTTCATTCTCATAAACGATGGATCAAGGACGACCTAAAGGAGCTAGGCTTTCCACTCTTAGGAGACGTCACAAAGCGTTTGTCTAGAGATTATGGTGTTCTTATTGAAGACAAAGGCATTTCAACTCGCGGAACTTTTATTATCGATCCTGAGGGTCTCGTTCAGTATATGGGCATTCACAACCTCAATGTGGGTAGAGATGCAAATGAAGTTCTCAGAGTCCTTACAGCACTTCAATCTGGCGAACTTTGTGGTGCGGGATGGAAACCCGGAGATAAGTTTGTAAAAACAAACTAATTTGCGTGATATTTAAAACATAAAAAGCCAAGGTTTAATCGCCTTGGCTTTTTCTTATTTAGCAAAGTTTGATTTTGCCAACCTATTCACATAGAGTGATCCCATGTACACAGAGTTTCTAGAGTATTGTAAAAAAACTTATCCAGAATTTAAAGACGTTTTCGAAAAAGAATCACTCTCTCCAAATCTTTTTAGTTTTCAGACGGTTACCATTCCAGAAACTGCTTTTTTAAAAATTAAAAACTTTGTTCAAGCTGCCTACCATCTCCGAAATAATATCAGTTACCAAAAACAGATTCTAGGTCATGAGGCCTTAAATCCTCACAAATCCGTTCTCATGAGTTTTGATTTTCATTTGGTGGACGGCCAGCCTAAACTGATAGAAATCAATACCAATGCCTCTCACTTTCTCACTTCCAAAATGATGGAAAGCTTTGTTTTAAGTAAACTAAATAAAGAATCACCATTTCCAAATGCAATCGAAAAATTAAAAGATAGCTTTTTTAATGAATGGAAACTTTTTTCAAATAAAATACTAAAAACAATTTGCATTGTAGATGAGGAACCCGAAAATCAAAGGGCTTACTTTGAATTTTTACTCTTCAAGAAAATGTTTGAATCCATGGGCCTTAACGTTTCGATTGAGGACTATAAAGATCTAAAATGGAGCGGCTCTTCTCTTTTGAATCTTCGCGATGAAGAAATTAACTTAGTTTATAACAGATCAACTGATTTTTATTTTGATACAGGAAATTCTTCCGCACTGAAAAAAGCCTACGAAACTAAGACTTCTTGTATAACTCCTCAGCCTGAAGAATACAAACTTCTTGCCGACAAAGAACGCTTGAGAGATTTTTCGAGGCTGGGATTCCTGGAAAACTACCTTGCAGACGATGAAGTGAATCTATTCAACGAGGTCCTGCTGGAGCTCATCGACGTGACGAGCGAACACAAAGATCAAATTTGGAGCCAACGCAAAAAATACTTTTTTAAACCTAAGAA
>JAEYZS010000260.1 GCA_023427925.1 Pseudomonadota bacterium
ACCCCAGCCCATCATTTGCACCACTCTCTCACATGAGAATACCGCGCTCCATCCAGCTTTATCCTGAAACCGCTAGTGTGCACCTTATGTGGCGATGTCATAACAAGGAATACTATCTTCGGCCGAAACACGTAAAAGCCCTTTATATGCAAACTCTTCAAGAGAGTTTTAAAAAGCAGAATCAAACCAAAAGTGTATCTATTCACGCCTATTGCGTGATGGACAACCACTACCATCAATCAACAAGTTACAAAGAATCTTCCAATCATCTTTCGAAATATATGAGGTACGCCCATGGTCTATTTGGAAGCAGATATAATAGGTGGAATAAAAGATCCGGCAAAGTCGCAGAATCTCGGCCAAAAACTTCTTTAATCGAAAACACAGAGCACGAAATTCGAGTCCATTTTTATATTGAAGCAAATCCTATTCGTGCCAATATTTGTAAGCCAGAGAATCTTAAAAACTATAAATTTAATAGCTTTAAATTTTATGCCTATGGAATCAAAGATGAGTTCAATTCTCTTCTGACGATTCCACAATGGTATCTTGAATTAGGTCGAACCATGAAAGAACGACAAAAGAAGTATCGAAAGCTATTTTATGAATACCTGATGGAACAGTCAGAATATAAAATAAACCCAAAGGTTTTTGAAGGTCATTTTATTGGTTCGTCGCTATGGAAGTTGGCACAAAAAGATTTTGTTTTCAAACAGATGAAAGAACGGAATACCAGTTAGAATTAGTCACATTAAAGACAATTCAAAAAATATTTCTCTCACAACTTAAGTTGTAATTAGACAGTTCTAACTAAATATCGAAGCTCGACTAATCTTATTACTATATCGATACTTCTTTTCTAATTTTCTACCTGTAGGAATCTCAATTATATATAGTTATTCTTTTTAAAAACTAAGAATCACACATACAAGCGAAAGGAAGCACTCTATTTAAGTATAAATTAAATTTCTATCTAAAAACTCAA
The DNA here is from genome assembly GCA_023427925.1 of Pseudomonadota bacterium. Taxonomy (GTDB): domain Bacteria; phylum Bdellovibrionota; class Bdellovibrionia; order Bdellovibrionales; family JAEYZS01; genus JAEYZS01. The sequence goes on from JAEYZS010000260.1 coordinate 986, forward strand.
TACTTTAGGGTCCGTCCCTTTTTGAAAAAAAACCCAAGGTTGTTGCCTTGGGTTTTAAGTCTTTAAGAATTCAAAGGAATTTCTATTCTAAATATCCTTTTACGTCGATTCTTCCGCTCGAAATATACTTGCTCCAGTAACCGGAATTTTTCGTTGTACTCTTTAGGTTGTCTATTACTTCTTGAGCACTATATCCCTTGCTAAAACCTCTTGCCATTGCACCTGCTACTAATGGAGTTGCCATGCTCGTTCCACTCATCGAAGTCCATAAACCCCGCGGAATTGTTGAATAAATATAAGATCCTGGGGCGGCAACTGAAATGGTTTGTGTGCCGGTGTTTGAGAATGGAGAGAGGACATCGTCGATGAGGGCTCCGTCCCCGTTGTAATTGGGGGCGCTGGAGGCTACTCCTACCATATATGGGAGGTCTTTCATCGATAGCGGGTAAATTGGATCCTTCTCGTTTGTTTCATTCAAATCATAGGCCTCATTTCCTGCTGCTGCTACAAAAATCACTTCTCTTTCTTGCGCATAAGCAATCGCTTCCCTCAACAATTCTAATCCCTCTGGATTAATAAAACTACTCCACGAATCATAAACCCTCCAAGAGTTCGACAAAACTTGCGCCCCATTATCCACCGCATACTTCACCGCCTTTGCGGCACCCGATAAAAAACCCCAATCATATGCAGAAATCACAATCAAAGGCATAATCTTCACATCCTGTGCAATCCCTTGCGCGCCAGTTTCCTCATGCACATCAGCCGCAATAATTCCCGCGCAATGTGTTCCATGCGCACCCAAATCCATCGGATCCGACTCATTATCATTGAAATTATATCCATGATAATCATCCACCAATCCATTTCCATCATCATCAATCCCATTATCAGGAATCTCCGCCGTATTCTTCCACATCTTAGAAATCAATGCCGGATGCTTATAATCCACTCCCGTATCAAGCACGGCAACAATCACATCCTGTCCCGTATAAGCCGGATTCAACTTCGCATACTCCAATTGCTTAACATGCCATCCCTTATTATCCGGCGCCTGATTTTTCTCATCTTCCGGTTCATCTTCCGCCGGATTTTTAATTCTAATTTCAATATCCGGGAAAACTGCATCCGCATTAAATGCATATGCAATCTGTTGAGCCGTTGCACGACTATTCGGCACTTCCACTACCACATAATGATTTTTTAAATTTATATCAGAATGCTTCTCAATACCCATCTGGGCCAAGTCCACCATCATTTTCGGATTTTTAATTACCCATCTCGCAGCCTCTGCTGAAACCGAAACGGCCAATAAAAGACACACTAAAGTTGCTATTTTAATAATCATTAAGTTCCCCCCACTTAGACTTAAGTATTATTTATTGTGATAAAATGTGGGGATCTGTACAAATAATTTGAAATCGGCCTAGACCTAGGCCCAGACGATTAATCTCTTATATATATCATAATGTCATGGAGAGACTGGTTTTCCACGATCGCAGTCGGCTTCTTAGGATCGGCCTTTCTAGCACGATTTATTTGACGCACTTTTTGAGCTTTAATGCAACTCAACCAAGTACTATAGGTATGATCTTTCTCGCAATCCAAAATTCCAGGCGCCTCCGCCACTCCATCGAGATTAATCATCGTAAAAGATAAAGCATTATCATTAAAACGTTTACGGGCTTCCTTCTGCCGGCTCATTCCAGAGTTCGAAAAACTCTCATCAGGAGTAAAGAGTAAAAATTCTGGAAGATCTTCTCCTCGCTCATTCGTCACAATCGCAATCACTTCCTCAACAACGGACTTCTCATAAGCGTTCTCTTCGTTGAATCCGAAAATAACCACGTCGACTGTTTTAAATTTTTGAAAAAGCTGCCTATATAAATAAGTTGCAAGCATTCTCGGCTCCTCAAAATTTGAAGCCTTAATAATAGGAACAGGTTTAGGCCGTAACCCATACTTGATCACAATAAAACTCACCGCAATCGACATTCCAATAACTGCCGCCAAAATCCACTTATGCATAAAAAACTTTATACCCATATAACCTGCTTCTGGCCAGCGAGAACGAACAAGTATAATGAGTACAATCACTTGATGCTTTGCGTATTTTTGAAAAAACAACCCTACCCATTCGAGTTGACCGTGGTAAATTGTCTCCCTAGGACTTGATCACTAGCGGACAGGTACCATTATGGAAAATAAAGACTTTAAAAATTCAAATAACTACTGCTACACCATCATCGGCAACGGTCGTACCGCGCGCCATATGAAATTTTACCTGCAATCTCAAAACGTCCGCGTACACCAATGGAGCCGAAAAGAAAGTACTCCCGACGATCTCAAGCGATATATCAGTGCCTGTAACATCGTTTTAATTCTTATCAAAGATTCCGAAATCCAAAAATTTGTTCAAGATCATCCCGAGCTTCAATCTAAAATCCTCGTTCACTTTTCTGGTGCTTTAGCTATCCCTGGAATTTCTGGCATCCATCCATTAATGACCTTTTCAAATCATCTTTACAGTTTAGATTTTTATAAAAAAATTCCCTTCATCTCAGAAAAAGGAAATCTCTCATTCAAAGAAGTATTTCCGCAACTTCAAAATCCAACTTCTGAAATCGATCCTTCACTGAAGCCTCTGTACCACTCTCTTTGTGTTATGGGAGGAAACTTCACTACACTGCTATGGACGAAACTTTTCGAAACGTTTCAAGAAAAGTTTCAGTTTACACCAGAGCTTGTGTTTCCATTTTTAGACAAGATCACGGAAAACCTAAAGGAAGATTATAAAACCGCACTCACCGGCCCGCTAGTTCGAAAGGACGTAAACACTATAAAGAAAAATTTAACTGCTCTTGAAAACGATGCTTTTGCCGAGGTCTATAGATCCTTTGTCCAAGCTACCCATCCAGAGTTATTAAAGGAGATCGACCGTGAACACTATAACTGAATTCTATAAGGCAAAAAAAGAAGGCAAAAAAATCTCCATGGTCACATCCTATGATTATTGGAGTGCAAATCTTCTTAATGAAACCGAAATCGACTGCTTACTCGTTGGCGATAGTCTCGCCCAAGTTATGCACGGTTTTCCCTCTACAGTTCATGCCGACATTGATATGATGGCCTTCCATACTCGCGCTGTCGCAAGAGGGGCCCCCAATAAATTCATAGTCGCAGATATGCCGTTTCTTTCTGTCCGAAAAGGTCTAGCACCTGCAATGGACGCCGTTGATCAACTTATGAAGTCCGGAGCAAATTCTGTAAAAATCGAAGGAATCTCCGGCCATGAAACCATCATTCAAAATATTATCGAAAGCGGAGTCCCAGTTATGGGCCATCTTGGATTGACTCCTCAATCCGTTCATCAATTGGGAGGTTACAAAGTTCAAGGGCGAGACAAAGAAACAAGCGATTTCATTTTCCAATCTGCACTTAAATTGCAAGAACTCGGTTGCTTCTCTCTAGTTCTCGAATGCATTCCCACTGAACTTGCCACTCAAATTACAAAATCTCTTAATATTCCAGTAATTGGAATTGGTGCTGGTCCCTTTACAGATGGCCAAGTTTTAGTGTTCCACGATCTCTTGGGTTTAACCTCCGGACACAAGCCAAAATTCCTAAAAACCTTTTCCGAAGGCCGCGAACTCTTTAAAGGCGGCCTTGAACAGTTCGATCTTGAGGTAAAAGAAAATATTTTCCCAACTCTTGAGGAAAGCTATTAATGACTAAAGTGATTCGTACAATAAAAGAATACAAGAATGTCCATCGAGATTTAAAAAATCTCTCGATTGGTTTTGTGCCAACGATGGGAGCCCTCCATCAAGGTCACCTTACGCTCATGGAGCAAGCCAAAAAAGAAAACGATATTGTGGTCGTGAGCATCTTTGTGAACCCGACTCAATTCAACAATCCTGAAGACTTAAGAAAATATCCTCGCACATTAGAAAGCGATCTTGAGTCCATTTCAACTGTTGGAGTGGATTATCTATTTTACCCAGAAATTAATGATATGTACCCTGACGATTACAGGTACAAAGTCACAGAAAGCACTTCTAGCAAGATCCTTTGTGGTGCGCATAGGCCGGGACATTTTGACGGTGTTTTGAGTGTCGTAATGAAGCTTTTTAATATTGTAAAACCAACTCGCGCTTATTTGGGCGAAAAAGACTACCAACAACTCAAGCTCATCGAAGGCATGGTGGAAAGTTTTTTTATGGATGTACTAGTAGTTCCCGTCGCGACAGTGAGAGACGAAAAAGGACTGGCACTTTCTTCTCGCAATCAAAGACTTTCACCTGATGGTATCGCTCGAGCTCAAGAGTTTGCACAGACGCTTAAAAGCGGAAAAGATATAGAATCAATTAAGAATAGTCTTAAAGAAAAAGATATCGAAGTTGAATATATCGAAGAACATTTTAATCGACGATTTGCCGCCGTTCGTATCGAAGGAGTAAGACTCATTGACAACATCTAATTCAAAAAACATTTTATTTGTTCTCACCGGCTCCATTGCCTGTTACAAAGCTTGCGATCTTATTTCAAAACTCACGCAAAACGGATTCCAAGTTAAAACTGCTGCAACTCGATCTGCCCTCCAATTTATTGGCCCAGCAACTCTAGAAGGCCTTACCGGAGAAGCGGTTTTCACTGATAACTTTGAAGCAGGTAAGATGATGAGTCATATAGACCTTGCACGATGGGCTGATCTCATTGTGGTTTGTCCTGCTACGGCCAACACTATTAATTCCCTGGCAAACGGAAGCGGCGACATCGTGACTGACTTGTTTTTAAGTAATAACTTTCAAAAACCTTTTTGGGTGGCACCCGCAATGAATTCGCAAATGCTTGCCCATCCAGCAACTCAAGAAAGTCTTCGAAAAATTAAATCCTGGGGAACATTTGTATTTGAAACAGACTCCGGAAATTTAGCCTGTGGTGAAGTAGGATCAGGAAGGCTAGTCGATCCTTCCCTCATCTTAGATAAGATTCTGAATTACTTTGGCTCGCAATTCCCAGACATTATAAGAGATCGCGCGCCGGGAGCTTCCTTATGAATATTGTAATCACAGCAGGTGGAACTTCAGAAAAAATCGATCAGGTGCGAAGTATCACCAATACAAGTACTGGAAAGACTGCAACTTCCATTGCAGAGTTTTTGATGAAGAATGGTTACAGAAATATTTATTTTATTCATGGATCTAAACTAAATCCTCTAGCACAGGCCAAAGAAAATATCGCATTTACAACATCGGATGACTTAGAAACGATTCTTAAGAACATCCTCGGCAGTACAAGGATTGATATTGTCATTCACGCGGCAGCTGTTTCTGACTTTACTGTGGATAAAGTTGTGATCAATGGGGAGCTTTTTGAAGCTTCTTCGATCAACAAGATCAGCTCGCTTGATGATGTTGAGTTGGTTTTAAAAAAACGATCAAAGATTATTGACTCCATAAAGTCTTTTGCAAAACACGGTACGCCACTTGTCATTGGTTTTAAGCTCACCAATACAAAGGAAATCGAAGATCAGATGGAACAAGTCTTAAAGCTTTCTCTCAACGAAAATGTCGATTTTGTGGTACACAACGACTTACATAATATTACACCGACGCTACACAAATCGCAGATTTATTTTAAGGATCAAATGATCTCTACTGGCGAAACCAAAGAACACTTGAATAAAAACATACTAGATCTCATTAAGTATTTTAATAGCAATCTGAATGATTTTAACTCTGAAATGCTAGACTCATTAGGGATCAAAAGTAAGTCAGAGCCCACTCATTGATGACAACTGTGAATAAAGAGGAGAACTGAAATATGATTTTATGTTTAGACGTAGGGAATAGCCAAATTTTTGGTGGCGTATTTGATGGTGGAAAAATAAAGCTCCGTTTTAGAAAAATTTCTACTCAAGGAGCCTCATCAGACGAATATGGATTGTTCTTAAAGACGGTATTACGCGAAAACGGCCTTGATCCAAAAAGCATCACACAAATTGCCATTTGCTCAGTCGTACCTGATCTTGTGCACTCATTAAAGAACTGTTGTAAAAAGTATTTTAATCTTAACCCATTTATTCTACAGCCTGGAGTAAAAAGCGGACTAAAGATCAAGTACAAGAATCCAATAGAAGTTGGAGCCGATCGAATTGCAAATGCTATTGCCGTCACCCAACTCATCCCAAACAAGAATTTGATTGTTATTGATTTTGGAACAGCAACTTCATTATGCGTGATTACAAAAAACCAAGAGTACTTGGGTGGAG
>JAEYZS010000033.1 GCA_023427925.1 Pseudomonadota bacterium
CTGCAAAGAAGGATCAGTAATGAGCGGCGAAAAGAAAGATCTTTTAGTACTTGATAATGTATCTGTGAACTATGGCGTTATTCAGGCCATTAAAAACGTTAGCTTCTCAGTGAAAGAGGGCGAGATCGTTGCACTTATCGGAGCCAATGGTGCAGGAAAGTCTACGACTCTCAGAGCGATCTCTGGATTGTCAAAGCCTGCCAGCGGTAAAGTTTCATTCCAAGGAGAAGTCATTTCGCAATTATCTGCCGACACCATAGTTAAAAAAGGAATTTCACAGTGCCCTGAAGGACGCGGAGTTTTCTTAAACTTATCTGTCGAAGAAAACTTGGATCTAGGTGCGTGGACCCAAAAAGATAAATCTACACTTAAGCAAGACCTAGAGCATGCCTTTGAATTGTTCCCACGCTTAAAAGAAAGAAGAAAGCAAAATGCTGGAACTCTTTCTGGTGGCGAACAACAAATGTTAACTATTGCAAGAGCGCTTATGGCCCATCCTAAAATTCTACTTTTAGATGAACCCAGCCTTGGGCTTGCACCTCAAATCATTGAAAGAATCTTTGATATTATTGTAAAGATCAATAAAGAGGGTAAAACTGTTCTCATGGTTGAGCAAAACGCTTTACAAGCTCTCGAAATCTCTCACAGAGGTATCGTTCTCGAAACGGGCAAGGTCGTTCTTCAAGGCTCCTCTCAAGAACTCCTCAGCTCTGATCAAGTTCGCAAAGCTTACCTCGGCGAGTAATAGACTACTTTAGGATAGCAGTCTCTACACTATCAAAAAGTGTTCCGATGACCTTTTGAATTTCAAATTTTGTCCCTGCAAGATTAGCCTCGTTTTGAATCAGCTCTATAAATTGAGACTGTTGGTTACTGAAGAGTGATAGCGCGTACCGAATATCTATGTCCTGTTTGCTTTGGACCTTAGCCAACAACGCCTCAAGATCTTCTGTCGCCTTTGCATATGTGAATTTAAGTCGCTCTTGCATCTCAGAAAGATTGTAGAAATCCGGGTAATGTACACTTTTAAGGTTGTACTCTGTTTTTTCATAGTATTTATCCAAATCTTTTTCAGCAGCTGCCACTTCTTTGTTAATTGCACGAGTGTAGGCAGCTCGAGATAAACCAAGTGGTACTGAAATTGTCAGGTTTACAGAGGTTCCGAGGCTTTCCGCATTTATTCCCATGCCCTCTAGATTTTGTTGTCCGCGACTAACACTAAGATCGACTTTCGGTGCAAACATGTCTGCTATAGCGGCCTTTCTATTATATTTCGCCTCTTCCAAACTATATTGAGCAGCCATTATGTCAGGCGCTTTAGAAAAGCTCGTCTGGACGGCTAGTTCAGAATTTACTGGAATAACAAGGCCCTCAATTAGCTCATCCATACTCGAAAGCCGAGCAGGAACAGGTACTTTTACGAAGTATTGAAAGCTCGAAGCCCATTTTTCTAAGGAATTTTTAAGGTTCAAAAGGCCATTGTTAGAAGAAATAATTGCATTTTGTACTTCTGTTTTTTGCTCTTCTGTCTTCGCAGCCCCTAAAAGGATTTTTAAAGACTCGGCCTGCTTACTATAAAATTCATGTTGTCGTCGAAGGGAAACCAAATTGAAGTACGCTAAATAGACATCATTTGCGAGGTAACCGTGAGTATCCTCCATAAAAGGCTTTGTTGAATTGTTAATTGCCTCTAAGACCTGAGCTCTTTTTTCGGCAGCGCGTGCTCTGTATATGCTCGCACCACCGTTATATAAATTTGCAGTTGCGCCGATAGACCAGCCGCTATTCTGGTTTTCCCCACGGGATCTAACTCCATCAGATGTGGAATCATATCTGTTTAAGCCCTTTGAGTAAGAAATATATCCTGAAGGTAGCATGTCTAGCCTCGCCCCTTCGGCGCGGTCTTTCGCAGCCTCAACTCTCAATGAGTTAGCGTGGGTGATTGGATTTTTTTGAAAAGCGGTATGGATCGCTTCCTGCAAGGTAATCGCATTGGAATTTAAAGAAATAAAAAGAATTACAGTAAACAACCAAGCTCTCATAAACCCTCTCTTTGTAAACTAGAATTATTAAACCAAAACTGTCTCAAAGAAGATGACACATCTTAAGTTAGAAAATACTACCTAGGTAAGAAGTACCAAAACCTAAAAAAATTAAATGATAATTTATCGGTTGTTGAGACCCTGATTTTTGCTTACATTTGGCCCATGAAGTTGACTGAAGGACAAATGTATAAAGCTCTTGTGGATAAAAACAGCTCGTTTGAGGGCCTATTTTTTGCTGCGATCAAGACAACTGGTATATTCTGCCGCCCAACTTGTACGGCACGCAAGCCCAAGCCTCAAAACGTAGATTACTTTAAAACCACCAAGGAAGCTCTGGCTCACGGTTATCGACCTTGCAAGGTTTGTCAGCCTATGAAATCCAAGGGAGAGTTTCCAGACTGGATGAAACCTCTGATAACTCAGGTTCATGAAAATCCTAACATTCGGTTAAATGATTCTGCGATAAGAAATTTTAAAATTGATCCCAATCGTCTTAGACGATGGTTTAAAGCCAATCATAAAATGACTTTCCAAGCTTATCTGAGGTCCCTTCGCCTAGGACAAGCCTTTGGTCATCTCACAAAAGGTGGTAAAGTGATAGATGCAGCATTTGATAGCGGATACGAATCCTTAAGTGGGTTTACGGAAGCTTTTAAAAAACTCACAGGAAGTAGTCCTCGCCAAAGTCTCACTCAAGATATCATCTATGCTTATCAAATTACTACTCCGCTAGGTCCAATGATCGCCTGCTCAGTGAAAGAAGGCATTTGCTTTTTGGAGTTTACGGATCGAAGAGGACTAGAGACACAGATCATTACACTTCAAAATAGATTCAAATCTGCCATCGTTACATCTACAAACCCACACATCGAAAACCTAAAAAGGCAAATTGATGAGTATTTCAATGGTAAAAGGAAAAGATTTAATATTCCGCTTGCAGCTCCAGGTACGGAATTTCAAATGAAAGTTTGGAATGCTCTTCAAGAAATCCCCTACGGAGAAACTAGGTCCTACCTGCAACAAGCAGTAGCCCTAGGAAACAAGCGAGCCGTTCGAGCTGTGGCGCGTGCAAATGGAGAAAACCG
>JAEYZS010000075.1 GCA_023427925.1 Pseudomonadota bacterium
CTGCTAGGTTGGAGTAGAGTTCGGCTTTCGTAAAGTCCGACGTTTCTACATCTTTTCCCTTTATCCAGGTTAAGATTCCTTCCTTAACTTTTTCAATTCGCTTTTTTGCCGCTTCAGGATCCTTAGCCGCCAGCGAAGAAATCCACTGAGATGCTAGAATGTCTTGAGGATATGCATCAAGTAGTTTCGCCAATACTGCTGCAGACTCTGTGTCGTTCTTACTATTTTCATAAACTCTGTAGTCGGCTATAAGTGCAAGCTTCTTGCCCTCAGGGCTAGATACCTTCATTAATGTGAGCTTCGCTGTTTCGGGATCATCGCAGTCCAATTGCCACTGAGCGAGCCGGACTAAGTCCTTCTCTGTTGCGGCTCCCTTTTCATTCTTAGAGATAATAAATTCAATTGGATTGTCCTTAAGAGCGACTTGATTCTTGATCCAGTTCGAAGTTGCCTTCTCACTGCGATATCCAACAAATCTACCAATTTCATTGAGAGTAGAAGTTGTTAATACGGTAGTTGGATAGGCACCCACTCTAAACTTTTCCTTAAGATCCCACGAAAGATCGGAATCCACATCGATAATGAGTTTCACTATGCCTTTAGTCCCTTCTTGAAAGGATTTATTTTGGAAGACGTTTTCATTTAGCATATTGCACGCCGGACACCACTGCGCGGAAAACACAATTAATAGAGGTTGATCTTTTTTCTTTGCCTCCTGGAGCGCAAATTTATCTCTATCTTTTATAAAACCTGGAGGAGCCTTTAATGGAGACTTTGGTACATACAATATATTTGAGGATACTCTCTTTTTAAGGGCTTTCTTGTAGCCCGTTGGTGCTGTCACTATGATTTCGACTTTTTCAAATTTACAAAAAGATTTTTTCTCATCACAAACATAGGCGTTGATTCTGTATTTTCCAGCCTCATCAAATTGGCATTGGATAAAATCTTCTTTTAAAATCGTAGGGGCTTTAAAATTACAGTTATTGTTCGCTTCGAGATTAAAGTGGTGACCGTCTATAGGTCGGATATCAATCACCTCATTAACGACATACTTGTTTAGTAATGGCTTTAAAAGAGATTCTTTGGGTTGAGTACCCCACATTTTAGTGGCATCTGTTATAACTCCGTTGGTGGTTTGAGCTTGTAGTACTGCTGTAAATAACATCATTAAAATCAGTTTCATAGGTTACCTTTAGGGCGATTTCTTTTTGTTGGCTTCAAAGACTTTTTGTTTCTCTTGAAGTTCTAATTCTTTTAGTTTCGAAAATTTTAAAAACACAGAGTAGGCTGCGCCTACAGAAATAATAAAACCGGGAAGGCCGTCCATGAATCCACGCTTCCATACGTAAGTTTCAAGAAACTTGGATACAGGCTTTATGAGCAATTTTGTTAAAGAGAATTTCTTCTTACGATCAAAAAGGTCCTGCGCGCCTAAAGTAGAATATCGATTGTTGGCATCGACTTGATGTTTGAGATCTTTAAAAACGTAATGAAGTAGATTGTTCTTAAGCCTGCCAATATTTTTACACTCTATTCTTTCATGGACGTGTCCTCCGCCCCACTTGGCTTCTTTGCGATTAAAGAATCTCAATTGACGATCAGGATACCATCCGCCATGCCTGATCCATCTTCCGAGGTGGAAGCTTAAGCGAGGCATAGTATAGCCGTCTTTGATTGGAGTGGTGTCAAAGGTATAAAGAATTTCTTGTGCGAGCGCTAAAGAAAGAGCTTCGTCTGCATCAAGCGAAAGGATCCAATCATTTTTTGCAAGCTCAACTGCCTTTTGCTTTTGATCACGGAATCCTAAGAATTTTTGACTATAAAATTTTGCACCCAGAGACTCTGCAATCTCTCGTGTCTTATCCGTGCTTTCACTGTCTACAATTATCACCTCATCGGCCCAAGGGACGCTCTTGATACATCGAGCGATATTTTCTTCTTCGTTTAAAGTGATTATTACTAACGAAATCGGTCTCTTTTCCATTGGGAAGAAAGATACGAAGCTCACTGGCGTTTGGCAATTTATCTGGCCATTTATGCATCGCCCAATTTCACTAAAACACACATAAAAGCTATGGCCTTTCAGAGCGCCTTGAAGTTAAATCAAAAGAATCCAGGATTTCATTTTAGGAGGCGCATTTCATGAGATTTGGTCTATTAGTAGCTCTATTTTTCTCGTTTTCTACGGCACAGGCTTATTACTCAGTCATGGATACTGGCAAAATTGTTCCTACTGGGAAATATAGAATAATTGCTGGACCCCAATTTATTACAACAGGTGAAAACGACGGTGTGAATATTGCCGGCAGATTTGACGCTGGTGTAAGTGAGAGTACAACGATCAGGGCAACGGCCGGCGCTGGAAATAGCGACCTTTTTTATACAGGGTTATTTGCGAAATATGTTCCCTTTCCTGATTTCGAAAATCAACCGGCCCTAGGATTTATTGGTGGAATTACTTACGCGAGAGAAAATATTGGCTCAGAAAATGAAGATGTTTTGACTATGAGATTCTCACCCATTGCGAGTAAGGATTTCGAAACTGATATTGGCTTGGTTACACCTTATGCTGCTCTTCCTATTAGCATTGCATTTGCTGATGGCGGAACAATCTACCCGGTTCAAGCGGTAGGTGGTGCGGAATTTAAACCTTACTCTTGGGAAAATGTTAGCTTCATAGGCGAACTTGGAATTAAGATCAATAAAGCATTCACATACGTAGCATTCGGCGTAATTTTCGAATTCAGCGATTCAAACTTCTAAAAATTTATACAACGCTCAAAAAGCAAAAAGCCTAGTTGACTCAACTAGGCTTTTTTTATTTCTCTAGGATTTATTATCTGATTTTCGCAAAAAGGATTTAACGAGTATCTCTATACGAGGAGAGGTGCGAGATCTGAAAGTACCGCAGCATAATCTAATATGTGAGGACACTTTCAGATCGAAGCAACGAAGCCTCGTGGAAAAAGACGATGTTAATTGACGTCTTTATAGTCGGCGTCGATGACATCTCCGTCATCCTTCTTCGCTGACGAAGGCTCTTCAGTCTCAGGAGTACCACCTGATGATCCGCCGCCTTGCCCACCACCTGAAGAAGCTTTGTAAATTTCCCCAGAGATTTGGTGAGACACTTGAGTCAACTTCTCATACTCTGCAGTTAATGCCGCAGGGTCGTCTCTTTCGAGGACAGCTTTAGCTTGGGCAACTGCATCTTCGCCGGACTTAGTAAGAT
>JAEYZS010000095.1 GCA_023427925.1 Pseudomonadota bacterium
AGCCAAAGCTTGAACGTGTTCATGGAACAACCAAACTTTGGAAAATTAACGTCAATGCACTTCCACGCTTGGAAACGCGGTCTTAAAACCGGAATGTATTACTTAAGATCAAGACCAGCAGCTGATGCAATTAAATTCACTGTGGATCAAGATGTAAAGAAAGCAGATGTTTCTACAACTCCAGCTCAGGCTATGGAGGCTCTCGCGGTAAAGGCGCAACAAGCTGCGACGTTTAAAGAAGAGGCAATGGTCGAGATGGGTGGTGGAGTTGCTCCAACTCCTGCGGCTCGCCCTCTTTCGCCGAGAGAACAAAAGCTTTCGGCTGAAAGAAGTCTCAATGAAGCAGAATTCTTAGCAGCTCAACAGGCTTGCTCGCTTGAGAATCCTGAATCTTGCGACATGTGCGGATCATAAAAAATGTTTTTTAAACAAACTTCGGCCATGATAGCTTTATTATTTTTGGTCTCTGTAAAGACGTCTTTTGCGGCGTCTTTTTCGGGGACAACTTCTCAAGCCATGGGCGGAACAGGTCGCGGAGCGATCATTCCTACTGAAGTTGCTTTTCTAAATCCAGCCTCATTTGCTTCGGCCCGTGGTTACTTTATCGCAACAGCATATCGTGACTTCAGTGTCTATGATGGCACTAACGAAAAAAACTTTGTTGCGCATTTATCGGAGAATTCCCCGGGCAGTATGTTCCCACTGGCCATCACCTACATGCGAACGTCATTTCCAAATCTTGCTACCGAAGATATTCACCTTACAAGTGCGCAAGCAATTGCTAAGAATTTAGCGCTTGGAATAGACGTCGCTCGATATAAGGTGCGACCAACAGGCGGGCCAGACGACGCGGAATGGGATCTCAAAGTCGGTCTCATGTATGCAACGACAGACTCGCTAGGTGTTGGGTTGGTGTTTTCAAACTTTCTTTCTACTGATAACCCAGCTTTAAAAAAGCAAATCGAAGCCGGGGTAAACTATCGCTTTGATGAGTTCTTTAGAGCGGCTTTTGATATCATTTACCCTACCGAAGACAATACGTCCGATGAGGGTGTGGTAATGTTGGGCCTCGAACACTACCTCAAAAAGCAATTTCCAATCCGAGCGGGCTTTAAATGGGACGACCTAAATAATGAAAATTATTGGACTTTTGGTCTTGGGTGGAACGGCCCCCGCATAGGGTTTGATTACAGTTATGAAAAAAACGCCTCTCGTGGTGGTGAGTACGGGCATTCGGTTGACCTCCGTATTTACTTCTGATAGTTCTTTGTGATCTTTTTGATCGGCTCCTGTGCTGCATTGTTTTTTGAGAGATTTTTACGTGTCTTACGCTTTGATCTCTAGTGAAGTGCAACCCTTGATCTGATCCAAAATCTTGATGAAGAATTAAACTTAAAGGGTGATAAAATGGCATCTAAAACTAAAAAACTAGAATTGATCCGTAAAAAAAGAAATACAAAAATGGGTCAAAAAAGAAAAGCTAAAAACCGTAACCACGGAACTACTAAAACTCACGAAGAATTATTCGGCGATTGATTTACACTTTTTAAGTTACTTTTCTCTCACAGCGATACTTACTAATTACGGTGTATTTTTAAGTCTTCTGAGTTGTGAGGGAGCTTCTTTGGCGTCTCCTCTTAAAGAATATCGAATCGGTCTTTCATAAATCCCAGCCTTACCTGTTGATTTAAATTTCCAATCTTTAATAGTTTCAACGGCTTGATTATCAAGAATAGCGTGTCCAGAACTTTGCACGACCTTTACATCTGTCACAAGTCCTTCAGCTGATACAGCATAATGTACAACAGTTACACCTTCTAATTTCCTAAATCTCGCTAATGTCGGATAGCTGATCGGCCTATTCGTCCCAAAAGGAGCAAGTACGGTATCCGACTGAATTCCTGTTGGAGTACCGTAGGCATCAGTAGTGACGTTTCCGCCGCCATCTCCTTCTACGGCTTGTTTTGCTGGAAGCTCTTGTGCAGATGGGGGTTCGGCTGCAACAACAGGTGTTGGAATCACTTCGGGAGGATTATCCGGAAGTGTTTCTTCTCCTTGAGGTTCAGGCTCTGCTTGAGCAGCTTGCTCCGGCTCTTCCATCAACTCTTTGTGAACATCTTCTGGAATTTCTGTTGGGACAGGTACAACTCCTTGCATATCTTGTGCGGGCACTTCGGTAGATTCCTTAACCGGCAATGTCTGTGCGGGCTTTTCCGCCTTCGGAGTATTTGCTACTTCAGGAGGAGCTTCTTTTTTAGGAGCAGGCACGACAGGTGGCGCGGGAGTTGGTTCTGAATCAATCACATCAACTTGTGTGGTCTGAATTTGAGAGCCCTTACTAAAATCCATTTCATAGGAAGTAACATCTCCGTGCGGAAGAGCATAATCAATTGCCATCTTTCCGAGGTAATATATAAGGCCTGCGTGTAGCGCTACCGAAATAGAAAGTGCTATAACTTTAGCAGTACTCATTTTCTTTTTTTCTGTGCCCATAAACCCTACAATCTTAAACGATCAGTCCTCTAATTCAGAAAGAGAAATTATTTTTTTTGAAGGACTAGAAACGATCTCAGTTTTAATTTTGAAAACCTTCTGTAATCTTACATCACTCAAAACAGATTCGGTAGAATTTTTGAGGAATATTGATTTTTGAAACAAGACCCAAGTCTGAGTATCTTCAAAATTAAGCGACCAGTTTAAATCATGATTGGAAATTAAAAATGATCTTCCAGACTTTGTATACTTTTGGATGATTTTTTTTAGTTTCAAAGCAAAATTCCAATCCAGGTGATTAAGAGGTTCATCTAACAGAAGCAGTGACGATTTGTGAAATAAAACAGCACAAATCAGTATTCGTTGGCGCTCTCCACTAGAAAGAGTATCCAATGGATATGAAAGCAAATCTTTGATTTCAAAAAGCTCCAAGACTTCTTCGTCGTACCACTTTGAAGCTTTACTCCCATAAAGATCAAAAAGATCTTTCCCTGTTAAGCCCGATTGAAACTGATGATCAGAGGTGAGGTAAATAGGATGTTCTTCAGTTGAAATAACTCCTTTAAGCGGAGGAATAATTTGAGCAAGGGTTTTTAATAATGAAGTTTTGCCGGAGCCATTTGGACCGATCAAAAATGTGATCTTGTTTGTTTCTAGTGTGCCTTCGATGCTTTCTAAAACGACATTGTGA
>JAEYZS010000127.1 GCA_023427925.1 Pseudomonadota bacterium
ATTTGAAACTGAATTATTGTTCCTTGAAAGCCTAATCGCAAAATCCAAAAACTCCTGGCCGGTCAAATGGTCGTAGAGTTGTGGCTTTTCGGGTAGGTAACCGATTCTTTTTTTGACGTTTCTCGAAAGCTCTTCGCCAAAGAATCGAATATCTCCCGTGTCTGGTGTAATTAAATCTAAAACACACTTGATGGTTGTACTCTTTCCAGATCCATTAATTCCAAGAAAACCAGTCATCACTCCTTGAGTTAAAGCAAAAGAAATATTATGTAACACTTCCTTTGGTTTTGACCACGGATTACGCTTAAAAGATTTTGTCAGGTTTTTTACTTCTAATACATTTGCCATGCACTTAGTTTGAGTATTTTAGTTAACAAATGCAATGACTTGCGTAGAGCAGAAACCCTGCGTTGTATTGTGCCCTGATCATTCTTAGTAGACTAGAGAGGCTTTACGTCGAATTCTCCGGTTCTTGCTTTTTTAATTGCTAACAATAGCGCGTGGGCTGCATCGCTCTCAGTTACGCATGGAATAGCATAGTCGATACAACTTCTGCGAATTGAGAAACTATCCTCTATTGCTTTTCTACCCGAAGTCGTATTGATCACAAAACTCACCTTACCCGTTCTAATTCTGTCTACGCAATTTGGACGGCCCTCAAAAACCTTTCTTACAATCACGCAAGGAAGATCGTTATCTCCTAAAAACTGCGCTGTACCTCTGGTCGCCGAGATGGTGTACCCCATATCCAATAACTCTTTTGCCAGCGGCAACATTAGCTCCTTGTCCTTCTCTCTTAACGATAAAAATACTTCGCCACTTTTTGGGAGTTTCACATTAGATGAAATGAATGCTTTAAGTAACGCTTCGGAATAATCCGCCCCACGTCCCATACTCTCACCTGTAGACTTCATCTCTGGTCCTAAAATACTATCTGCCTTTTGGAATTTGCTAAACGGGAATACCACTCCTTTTACAGAGACTTCTTGTGTTTTTTTCCAGTTATACTGTACATCGGGTTTTTTATTAAGAATTGCTTTAACCGCTAAATCCACGAGTGGAACCATCGAGGCCTTGGCTACAAACGGAACAGATCTAGAACTTCTTGGGTTGGCTTCTAAAACATAAATTTCGTCATTTTTTACTGCCAACTGCAAATTGAGATGACCAATGACATTCATCTTATCAGCAAGGGCCATACTTACGTCTTCCATTTTTTGAAGAGTTTCATCTTTTAATCGTTGAGGCGGCAACACTCCCATACTGTCACCAGAGTGTACTCCAGCAGCCTCGATGTGCTCTACAACTCCACCAATAACACACCAATCATTGCCGCGAACCAAATCAACGTCTACTTCCAAAGCTCTTTCTAAAAACTCATCTACCATTAAAGGATTGTCTTGAGAAATAAACTCGCCATACTTTTCGAAATAGGTTTCAAGATCCTCTTCTGTCTCCAGAACCTCCATACGTCGGCCTCCGATGACATAACTTGGTCGACATAAAACAGGGTACTCGATTTCTTTAATGAATTGCTTGGCTTCATCAATTGTATAAATCATTTTGGATTTAGGAATTTTTAATTCCAACTCGCGACATAACTTGGAAAACTGGCCTCTGTCTTCGGCAAGATCGATGGTCTCAAGTGAAGAGCCTAACAGTTCGAAGCCGCTCTCTACTAATCGATGAGCTAAACCAATAGAAGTTTGACCACCCCATTGTGGAATAAATCCCTTCGGATTTAGAAATTTCATCACTTCGTAAACATACTCAAATGTAAGAGGCTCAAAGTAAAGTTCATTGGCAGTATCATAATCTGTAGAAACCGTTTCGGGGTTTGAATTGATCATTGCAACCTTGAGGCCTTCACGTTGAATTGCGTGCACCCCTCTCACACACCCGTAGTCGAATTCAATTCCCTGCCCAATGCGGTTCGGACCACTTCCCAGAATCACAATCGTATCTTTTTTAGAATGGGACTCTGATGAGTCAGACCAGTAAGTCGAATAATAGTAGGGCGTTTCCGATTGAAATTCAGCCGCGCAAGTATCCACTTGAAAGAAACACGGTCGAAGATTGTATTTGTCTCTCAATTCACGAATCGATAATTCGGATACGCTTTTTATATTTGCGATTTGACGATCAGAAAACCCTTTCCTTTTTGCATCCAAAAGCGTTTCCCTATCGAGCTGAACCTCTTTGAGTTTTAACTCTGTGTCGATAATGTCTTTAAATTGCTCTAAGAACCAATAATCGATTTGCGATAGTTCATGGACATAATCAGTGGCTTTTCCTTCTCTGAAAGCTTGAGCGATATAATGGACCCTTTCGCTATTAGGATATGCTATTTTTTGTTCAGAGAACGTAACGGGTTTAAAGCCCACTCCTTCATTTTCAAGAGAATGGAGAGCTTTTAAGAACGATTCTTTAAACGTCCTGCCGATTCCCATGACTTCGCCAACACTCTTCATCTGCGTACTTAATATGTCATCCGTGCCCGTAAACTTTTCAAAAGCAAACCGCGGAATTTTGGTGACAACATAATCTAAAGCAGGCTCATAACAACATGGCGTAGACTTTGTAATGTCATTTGTGATCTCATCCAGTCTATAACCTATAGACAAAAGCGCTGCAATTTTCGCAATAGGGAATCCAGTCGCCTTTGAAGCCAATGCCGAAGAGCGACTCACTCTCGGATTCATTTCAATAACTACTCGCTCTTTCGTTTTTGGATCTACTGCGAACTGAACATTCGCTCCACCTGTTTCGATGCCAATCTCATTTAATATTTTTTGAGCTTCATCGCGCATATCCTGATATTCTTTGTCAGTGAGCGTCTGCTGAGGAGCTACAGTTATACTATCTCCAGTATGGATTCCGCACGGATCAAAATTTTCGATGGAGCAAATCACAACGAAGGTACCATCTTTGTCTCTCATCACTTCTAGCTCAAACTCTTTCCAACCCAATATACTTTGCTCAATTAATACTTCGCTTGTTGGGCTTTCATAGAGAGCCATTTGAAGCATCCCTCGATACTCATCAATAGAGTATGCGATTCCGCCTCCCGTTCCGCCTAAAGTGTAATTGGGACGCAGAATTATTGGAAATCCTATCTCCTGCCCCTTTTCCCAACCCTCATCAAAGCTTCTAACGAGATAACTCTTCGGAGCTCGAGCTCCGACCTTTTCCAAAACTTTTTTAAATTTTTCTCTGTCTTCAGCTTTTTGAATGATCTCAGAAGAGGTGCCAAGCATCTTTACATTGTGCTTTTTTAGAATTCCCAATCTGTCCAATTCCAAAGCAGCGTTAAGCGCTGTTTGTCCACCCAATGTAGGAATGAGGGAGTCAGGCTTTTCTTTTTCAATGATTCTTTCTATAACCTGAGCCTTTAGTGGCTCGATGTAAACCTTTGTGGCGATTTCGGGATCTGTCATTATAGTAGCAGGGTTGGAGTTGATAAGGACAACTTCAAGTCCTTCTTTCATGAGAGCCTTGCAGGCTTGAGTTCCGGAGTAATCAAATTCACATGCTTGTCCAATGACTATTGGACCACTTCCTAGAATCAATACCTTTTTAATTTTTGGATCTCTCATTTTCCTCCACCATATTAAGCCCTAAATGCGTTCTCGTTGGTGTAAATAAATTTGGGCAAAATATGCTTATATTGGTCTACCTTGTTTTTCATTCTAAGTAATTTAAGCAATAATTTTTCTTTTTCTTCCTGCGCGGCTTTTTTATGGGATTTTACTTCTTTTAGAATATATTTTCTTGCTTCTTGTGGATGAAAACAGAAGCCCTTAGCAAAAATATAACTGTCTTTGTGAGGAATTATCCGAACGCTAAAAATATCATCCTTGTTAAAACCAGCATTCACAGCTGAATCCTTTACTACAATTTTGTTTCCTGTAAAAAGATCTTTTACATAAACATCTTTGTCTTTTGCTTTGATGAATTCAAAAATACTGTGAGTAGTATTTAAGAGGGATTTAAACAACTCTGTGTCCGTTTCCCTTTTTGGGAACTCTCTATCTTGCAACGCGAACTCAATAGGAGTTAGCGCCGGCCCGGTTAGCTTTCTCGTAAATAAATACCAATCCAAGAATTGAGCCATTCTTAGATTGAACTGGGAAGTATCATCATCGACACTTGGAATTGATCTTTCAAAAAATTCAACTTTTGCCTGAACGATTTCAGACGCGTATCCTTCGCTAGTGTATAAAGTTAAAAGACGATCTAAAACATCTTCAAAATCCATTTTCGTTCCTTCCCGATCTTTTCAAATTTACGATCCTAATAACTCTACGAAATGTTCAAATAAATATCTAGCATCTCGTGGTCCAGGACTATTCTCTGGATGAAATTGAACGCTCAGCGCATTCCATTTTTTGCTACGAATTCCAGCAACTGTGTTGTCATAGAGGTTAACATGAGTGACATCAATATCTAAGCTCAAGCTTTTGGCATCCACCGCATAGCCGTGATTCTGACTCGTCATGTATATTTTCTGAGCAATATTATCTTTAATTGGGTGATTCGCACCTCTATGCCCGAATTTTAATTTGTAAGTCTTTGCGCCAAGAGCAAGAGCGAGTAATTGATGTCCCATGCATATGCCAAAGATCGGTTTTTGTCCCAAAAGTTCTTTAATGGTCTCCACACTTTTTTCGACAAGCGCAGGATCGCCAGGTCCATTGGAAAGTATAATCCCATGAGGTTTGTAATTTAAAATTTCTTTTGCAGGCGTTCTTGATGGGAAAATGCAGACCTCTTCAACGAGAGCTAAAGTTTCTCGCAAAATATTTTCTTTAACTCCATAATCTATAAGTGCAACGCGAACTCCATTTTTCTTTACGCCTTTTTTGATTTCGTTTTCTTTTCTCGAAACCAAATACGGCCAATCAGAATTTAAGTTTTTGGCATTTTTTATTAAGGCTTGTGAACGTTCAGTAGCATCCTCTTTTGAATCTGCTTGCACCAGCGCTCCCCACTGAGTGCCCTTTCTCAGCGTCATTGTTAATTTTCGAGTGTCTATTTTATGCAGAATTGGAACGTTGTTTTTCTCTAAAGTTTTTACCCATGAACTCTCTCTTTGCGAGTTTTGAATTTCTAAAGCTATAAAACCTTGAATAAAGATTCGATTGGATTCCCAAACGTCTTGATCGGCGCCGTAATTTCCCTGTTGAGATGCTGTGCAAACTAAGATCTGAGAAAAATAAGAAGGGTCTGTTGCCATTTCCTCAAAACCTGAGTGTGAAGTGTTAAAAACTACTTCCCCTGCCCTATCTGGTCCCGATATCCACTCACCTTCAAAAACATCGCCAGATTCTAAGACTAAAAAACCTTTTTTTAATTTCACTCGGGTTCTCCTATAATCGAATCGATGAGCGCTCTTCGAATTTTTCTTCCATTTGAGACTTGTTTGTAAATACAAACTCTAGGGTCGCTTATAATTTCCGACGCAATTTCTACTTCTCTATTAAACGGACCGGGATGCATGATAATGCCATCCTTCTTCCAGTTCTTTAAGCGTTCTAAGTTGAGTGAATAATTTTTAACAAATGATGATTTGTCATGCATTTCTTGAGATAGTAAAGAATTCGATGCTGAACCCATTTCTGTGTGTCGCTCAAACTGAGTTCTTAATGAAATCAGAACAGTGGCCCACTCCATACCTTTTTCTAAAGTGGTAAATCTTCTCGCTCCCTCTTCAGATTTCGGCATAAAAACATCGGGCGCGCAAAAACCAACTTCAACTCCAAGGGTATTCATCAACTCTACGTTGGATTGAACAACGCGCGAATGCTTAATATCGCCTACAAAAAGTACCCTTTCGCCTTCTAGCTTTTTTCTTTCTTTGAGGATGGTATAACAATCAAGTAAGGCTTGAGTAGGATGCCCGCTTGTACCTTCCCCAGCGTTGATAATTGGCGTTCTAATTTGTTTGGAGAGCTCTACGAGGCTCTCGTTTGAATAACCGTGGCGAACAATAAAGAGATCAAAGCCCATGGCCTCAAGATTCAGCAAGGTATCAAGTACAGTTTCGCCCTTTTTAAGAGAACTCGTCTCCGCGTTAAATGTAAT